>NZ_JBFBBA010000017.1:0-160672 GCF_040682455.1 Streptomyces sp. NPDC051183 | reverse complement strand
GCCCGGGTCGTCTGGTGCCGTGGATTGCAAGGCGGAGGAGGGAGCCACTGCGGAGCATTGGCGACTGACGACAACGCGGCAAGCCGCGGTGCCAGACGACCCGGGCCCGGCCATGATCCGCCAGACACCCCCTAGTCGCGCCTGCGGGCGATCTGTACGTTCTCCAGCACTCCGAGCGCGTCGGGCACCAGGACGGCGGCGGAGAAGTAGGTGGTGACCAGGTAGGAGATGATCGACCGCTCGTCGATGCCCATGAAGCGCACCGACAGGCCCGGCTCGTACTCCTCCGGCAGGCCGGTCTGGTGGAGGCCGATGACGCCCTGGTTGTCCTCGCCGGTACGCATGACGAGGATGGAGCTGGTGTTCTCCTTGCTGATGGGGATCTTGTTGCAGGGCAGGATCGGGACCCCGCGCCAGGCCGGGACCTGCTGCCCGCCGAGGTCGACGTGGTCCGGGTAGAGCCCGCGGGCGTTGAACTCGCGCCCGATCGCCGCGATCGCCTTGGGGTGGGCGAGGAAGAACTTGGACCCGCGGCGGCGGCAGAGCAGCTCGTCGAGGTCGTCCGGGGTGGGCGGGCCGGAGTGGGTCTGGATCCGCTGCTTGAAGGCGGCGTTGTGGAGCAGCCCGAACTCCGGGTTGTTGATGAGCTCGTGCTCCTGGCGCTCGCGCAGCGCCTCGATGGTGAGCCTGAGCTGCTCCTCGGTCTGGTTCATCGGCTCGTTGTAGAGGTCCGCGACCCTCGTGTGCACCCGCAGGACGGTCTGGGCGATGGAGAGTTCGTACTCGCGCGGCTTGAGCTCGTAGTCGACGAAGGTGCCGGGCAGCTGGGCTTCGCCGGTATGGCCGGCCGACATGGCGATCTCGGCCTCGCCGTGACGATTCTGCCGCTGGAGGGGCAGCGCGCCGAACTCCCGTACGTGGGCCTGGAGGTTCGGCGCCGCGGCCAGCACGGCGGCGAAGTCGGCGCGGGACAGGGTGAGCAGGGTGCCGGAGGTCTCGGCGGTGGCGGTGTAGTCCCAGCTGGCATCGGCGTCCAGCAGGGCGTTCTCGCCGAAGCGGTCGCCGTCGGCGAGCACGGCCACGGCGACCTCGTCGCCGTATTTGCCGACGGAGGTCTGGCTGATCCGGCCGTGGGCGATCAGGTGGATCTGCTCGGCGGCGGCGCCGCGCTCCACCAGCACCTCGCCGGCGCGGAAGTCGCGCTGGACGCACCGGTCGGCGAGCGCGATCAGTACGCCCTCGTCGTCGAAGCCCCGCAGCAGGGCCAGCTCGCCGAGCTCGCGGGGGATGACCCGGACGACTCCGCCGTCCTGGACGAAGTCGATGCGCCCGTCGCCGACGGTGTAGCTCAGCCGGCGGTTCACCCGGTAGGTGCCGCCCTTGGTCTCCACCCAGGGGAGCACCTTCAGCAGCCAGCGGGAGGTGATCTCCTGCATCTGCGGGGCGGACTTCGTCGTGGTGGCAAGGTTGCGCGCAGCCGCGGTTCCGAGGCTGGACTGCTGGGGCGGTTCCAGCTGCGATTCCGGGCTGGTGTCAACGGTCATCGGGGCGAGCTCTCCTTCGTAAGGGTGGTGGACGGCATGCGTGCGCGTCACCGGTGAAAGAGGAAATAAGAGGGCGAAATCATGGAATCCGGCAGATCCGGGGGAACATTAACCGCCCGTGCGCCCATTCGACCCAGGAAAACCTGTGACTGTACCTCGATGCAGTGATCTTGCCCCGCGGGGTGTTTGCCGAGTGACCGGCGAGATTCGGCCCTGTTCCGGAGCCCGGCCGGAGCGCTGAGCGGCCCTCCCCTCGGAAACGGAGCCTGATCCGGCCACGTCGGCCACCGGGCCGCGTAGGCCGGAGTTCAGAATCGATCGCCGCAGAAACGGCACAGCGCCCGCCGACCGGCACGGGAGGTGCGGTCGGCGGGCGCTGCCCGGACGGGTGTCGCGGTGCGGTGGCGCCGCTGCGTCAGACGGCGACGACCGCCTCCAGCGGGGCCCCGGCAAGGAGCGGCTGGAGGCGGTCGCGGCCTTCCAGGAAGCCCAGTTCCATGAGTACGCCGATGGCGACGACTTCCGCGCCGGCGTCACGGATCAGCCGGATGGACGCCGCCAGGGTGCCGCCCGTCGCCAGAACGTCGTCGATGACGAGGACACGACTGCCGGGCTCGAAAGCGTCGCGCTGCACCTCTACCTCGGCGCTGCCGTATTCCAGTTCGTACGACTGCGCCAGCGTCGCTCCCGGGAGCTTGCCGGCTTTGCGCACGGGGACGAATCCCAGCCCGGCTCTCAGGGCGATGGGTGCGGCCAGGATGAAGCCCCGGGCTTCCAGGCCGGCGACCGTGGTGGCCCCGTGGCGTACGGCGAGGTCGGCGAGCGCGTCCACGAGTTGCGAGAAGGCCTCGGCATCGGACAGCAGTGGGGTGATGTCCTTGAAGGTGACGCCTTGACGGGGGAAGTCGGGAACATCTCGTATGCGGCCGAGAAGTCGCTGCTGAAGGGAGAGCGTCTCATCAGCGGGCATGTCTAAGGGATCCACGGACGGAATACTTCCTTGGCTGGGTGGGATGGGTGCTCGGGTGCGAGGGCGACCCGGGGCAGTGCCGGCAGGCGCGGATACGCGGCCCGGTCACGTCAGGACGGCGCAGCCCCGCTGTTCGAGGGTGGAGATCCATTCGGGCAGCGGGTCGATGATGTTCCACCGCAGGTCGAGCTTCTCCAGGCGGGGAAGCCCGGCCAGCGCCGGTGGGAGCTCGTCCAGGCCGTTGTTCCGCAGGTCCAGGTGTGTCAGCTGGTCGAGCTGTCCGATCGACTCGGGCAGTCTGCGCAGCTCGTTGTTCCGCAGGTCGAGGATCCGCAGCCGGGAGAGCCGGCCAATCGACTCGGGCAGTGCCGTGACGTGGTTGTCCATCAGCCGCAGCTCGCGCAGATCACCGAGCTCGCCCGTCTCCTCCGGGAGCCCGGTCAGGGCGTTGCCCATGAGGTGCGCCTCCCGGAGGTCACGGAGGCCGCCGATCGAACGGGGCAGTTCCGCGAGGCGGTTGTTGTAGAGGCGCAGCTCGCGCAGCGAGCCGAGATTCCCGAACTGCTCCGGGAGCGAGGTCAGGAGGTTGTCGGTGATGTTCAGGTAGCGCAGGCGGTCCAGTCGGCAGAGCGAATCCGGAACCGACGTGAACTTGTTGTCGCTCAAGTAGAGATATTCGGTGAGACCCGACAAGTCGCCCAGGGACGACGGGAGTTCCGTGAGTTCGTTGTGACCCAGGTCGAGCGTGTGCAGGCGGCTCAGTTCACCGATCTCGGCGGGGACCGACGCAAGGCGGTTGTCGGCGAGGTTGAGGACGCGGATCTCGCGGAGCTTCCCGAGCCCCGGGGGCACGCTCGACAGATCGTTCTTGTACAGGCTCAGCACATTGAGCCCCGTGAATGCGAAGACCACGTCCGGCAGGCGGCTGAACTTGTTCCCGTCCAGGCGCAGTTCGGTGAGGCCAGAGAGCCTTCCCAGGTCCGCGGGCAGGTCTTCGAGGGAATTGAAGGAGAGGTCGAGCTTTGACAGCGTCTTCAGATCCGTCAAGGCTTCCGGTACCGCCTCGATCCCCTGCCGCCGTGCGGAAAGGGATACGGCATTGCCTGCCGTGTCATCCGTGACGGACGCCCATGAGTACGGGGACGGACCATTATCGACCACGAGGATCACCCTTCGGAGGGCCATTCGGAATTCCGGTGCGGGACAAGAGCGCGTAAACGGCCGCGACCGCGAAAGCCGCCACACAACCGAGCAGGAGGAAACCCTTCACGAACTGCTGGTCGGGCGACGAGGAACGCAGGACGATAACCAGAATTGCAAGGCCGACGCTGCCACCGAAGTACTGTACCATCGTGATCAACCCCGAGCCCACGCCCTGTTGTTGCTCGGGAATCGACGCGGTGCCCAGTGCAAAGGTCGCGGTGTACGCGATTCCCTGACCGATACCGCTTACCAGCAGACCGGGCAGGATCGCCCATGCGTACGGGATGTCCGCGGAAGCCGCCATCAGGACGAGCAATCCCGCCCCTCCCCCGCCGAATCCGATGGCGAAAGTGAGCCGTTCACCCAAGCTGCCCATCAGGCGCCCGGTGACGGCACTGCCGACGGGCGCCGCGGCGGCCAGGGGTATGAATGCCAGGCCCGCGGCAAGGGGCGTGTATCCCTTGTCCTCTTGGAGCACCAGGGTCAGCAGGTAGAACTCCGCACCGAAGCTCGCCATGAACAGCGCCGCCAGAAGGGTGGCCGTCGAGAAGCGGCGGTTGTGGAGCAGGGCGGGCGGGATCAGGCGTACCACCGCGCGTCGTTCGCGGTGCACGAGGAGCCCGATGCATGCCACCGCCAGCAGGAGCGGCACGAGGAAGGCGGCGCTCAGCCACCCGCCTTCGGAGGCACGGGTCATGCCGGTCGCGAGGAACAGGACGCCGAGCGTCACCAGGACCGCCCCGGCCCAGCCGACCGGCCCCCGTACCGGTGTCGCGGTGCGTTCGGCCCGGAAGACGAAGTGGGTCAGCAGCACCGCGGACAGCGCCAGCGGAACCGCGGACCAGAACGCCCAGCGCCAGGAGGCGGCATCGGTGACGACGCCCCCTCCGAGGACGCCCACGGTGAGTCCCGAGGCGCCGGTGGTGCTCCAGACCGCGAGTGCCCGTGTCCGTGCGCGCCCCAGCGGGAAGGTGCTCGTCAGCAGGGCCAGGGTGGACGGGGCGAGGGCCGCGGCGCCCAGCCCCTGCACCCCGCGTGCCACGAGGAGTTGGGCTGCGCTGTCGGCGAGGCCGGCCCCGAGGGAGGACACGGCGATCACCCACAGCGCACCGATCAGCATCCGCCGCGCGCCGAAGAGGTCCGCCATACGCCCGCACACGAGCAGGAATCCCGCGAAGGGGACGGCGTAGGCACTGACGACCCAGGGAAGCGCGGCGGAACCGAAGCGCAGTTCCTCGTCGATCGAGGGCAGCGCCACATATACGACGGAGTAGTCCAGGGCGATGAGCAACTGCGCGGTCGCCAGGACCACGAGAGCGCCTACCCCGGCAGGTGCGGTGGCGCCTGCCGCGGTCGACGACGCTCCCCGTTGCTCAGCGATACCCATGATCAGCCCCTTGAGATGCCCAACACGTCTGCGCCGCGCTGGTACTTGGATTCCAGGATGGACTCGATGCCGAAGCGTTCCCGAAGCGATTCGGTCAGCGCCTCGATGAGCTGGATGAGACGGGGATCGTGTGCGACCTCGTCGTCGATGTGCGGATACACCGGCAGTTCGATCTCGCTGTACGTCTTCCTCACCCGCTGCTCCTCGGGCAGGCGCAGGTCGTAGACCGTGACCCTGTCCATCGAGCAGCGCAGGGCGTCCCGCTTGTCCAGCCACACGAAGAAGGGGTGGCGGTACTGCTCCAGGCCGATCGTCGGAGCCAGGTCCTCGCCCGACACGCCGAACTTCTCCCGCAGGTGGACGCCGGGGTGCTCGATGTCCGTGCGGGCGAGCAGTCGCTTGACGGCGGCCACGGCCTCCGGGGACGAGGGGGCGCGCTGGATGTTGGCCTTGTCCTCGCCCTCGAAGACGTACCGGTGGTCGCGCCGTACGGCGTTCTCGTCCTCGGACAGCTTGAACGCGCAGAAGGCGTGGGTCTTGATGTTGCACGTGGTGCGCAGTACGGCGCCGGCCCGCAGGAGGCGGTAGTCCTCGGTGTCGTAGTAGATCCCGGTGTTGAGTCTGGGTTCGGTACGGGCGTAGCTCTTCTCGGCGATCTCCGCGCCGGGCACCAGCTCCCCGATCCGGGTGTGCATCTCGTCGAGCCAGGCGTAGTAGTCCTCGTCCGTGATGGTGTCGGAGAAGGCGAGTTTGACGCCCAGCTGGTTGAAGACCGCGAAGTCGCCGGTCCGGCTGTAGATGGGCTCTTCCGAGGGGATCTGAGGAGTGTGCATGGGGCTCCCGTCAGTGTGGGGGTGGGTGGAGGGGGTGGTGGCCTGCCGGCTCATGCGCGGTCGAGCACGATGCGCAGCTTCTCGGCGAGCTCCGCGGTGGAGAACATCTGGTTCTCCGTCGGGTCGTACTTCACGGAGTTGCTGAACACGCTCGCGTAGTTCTTCTGCCTGGGTCCGCGCAGTACGAGGGTGCAGGTCAGGTCCTCACGGGGCAGGATCACCCGGTGGATCTGGTCGAAGGTGAGGTCGTAGGACGTACCCGCCGGGATGCTGGGGCGGCTCGTGGGGAGCAGGGGCGAGTCGCCCACGTTGACGTAGAAGTTGCCCACGGTGGCGACGCTGTTGAGCTTCTCGGGGATGTACTGGAACTCGCCGAAGATGGTTCCGGTCGCATCCCGCACGAAGTTCTGCGAGGTGAGGGTGCCGGCCACGACGTGGGACCAGAAGCTGAAGCGGTGGTCGTGGATCTGCTCGTCCTCGGCCTCGGCGTCGGAGTAGGGCGGGTTCCACAGGTGGAGGGTCAGCCGGTAGCCGAGGTTGGTGCCGGAGTCCACCAGGACGATCTTGTCGAAGTGGTTGGTGTGCGGGTACGAGCGCTGCGCGATGGTGGCGAGCAGCTTCTCGTCGCCGACTATCTCGGTCAGCAGGGCCGAGAGGTTCTCGCCCGAACCGAGGGTGTGGACGAGTTCGAGGTTGGACCGCACCGTGGTCTCGCTGCGGTCGATCGGCAGGTCCGCGAGCTGTCGGCAGACCTCGTCGTAGGTGGGAGGTGCTCCCGTACGTCTGGAAGCGGGCGTGCTGAGGGTGCTCATGGGTGCGGCTCCTTGACTGTTGTGTGCCGTGGGGCCGGGCGTGGCCGGCCCGCCTACCAGGTGGGTGCGGAGGAGACTCCGCCGTCCACGACGAGGTCGTGACCACTGATCCATGACGCGAGCGGGGAAGCCAGGAACACACAGGCGTCCGCTACGTCCTGCGCCTTGCCGAGCCGCCCCAGTGGGGCGGCCTTCTGCCATCGCCGGACCCCTTCGGGCCATTCCTCGGGGAGTCCCGGCCGGTCGATCAGTCCGGGCGAGACGGTGTTCACCCGGATCCCCAGACGCCCGTATTCGAGCGCGGCGGTACGGGCGTGCATGATGAGGGCGGCTTTGGAAGCGCAGTAGTGGGCATGGTCGAGGGCCGGGTGGCGTCCCTCGATGGAGGCGATGTGGGTGATGCTCCCGCCTCCGTGGTCTGCCAGGACGGGGGCCGCTGCCTGGGTGCAGGTGAAGGCGCCCGCCAGGTTGGTGTCCAGTACCTGTCGCCACTCGGCGGTGGTCATGGCGGCCAGCTCTCGCACCGGCTGGATGCCGGCGCAGTTGACGAGCCCGGTGAGCCGTCCGGACCACTCGGCGCTGTCCGCCACCAGGCGACGGCACGCGGCCTCGTCGGTGAGGTCCGCGGACAGGGCGAGGGCCTGGTGGTCCCGGGCCGTCAGCTCCGCCGCGAGCTGCTGGGCCCGGCCCTTGCCGCTGTGTCCGTGGACGACCACGGCCGCACCGGCCTGTGCGAGGCGTCGGGCGATGGCACTGCCGATCCCACCGCTGGCGCCGGTGACCAGGACGCTCTGCCCGGTCAGGTCGGGCAGGCCGGCGCGGTCCATGTCAGCTCTCCTGCGAGGCGGTCGCGGGAGTGCGGGCGGGACGGCCGATCACGCCCTCGGAGCCGGCCGGGTGGCGCAGCGGGACGCCGGGCCGGCACAGCGCCTCGATGAGGTCGGCCGCCTCGGGGTACTGGGCGCCGAGCACCTGGGCGTCGCCGCCCTCGTAGTCCTCGGAGGTGAAGCCGGGCGCCATGGTGCAGCCGAAGAGCGCCCACTCGCCTCCGGACACCACCCGGCCGCCCATCCACGTACCGGCGGTGACCGTGTACTGGACGTGCTGGCCGCCCAGTACGTCCTGGCCCAGGACGACCACGCGGCTGCCGCCGTCCGGTTCGAGCAGCACCAGTTCGACCGGGTCGCCCAGGTAGAAGTGCCAGACCTCGTCGGTGGGGAGCCGGTGCATGGCCGAGAACTGGTTGTCCTCGGGCGAGAGGAGCACGGTGATCGCCGAGCCGGCGGGGCGCCCGTCGGGGCGGGGCGGGCCCGCCCACGTACGCGTGAACAGGCCCCCTTCCAGCGGCATGGGCCGCAGGCCGTAGAGGGTGGTGAGGTCTTCGGCCGTTGGCCGGGGTGCTTGCATGGCTTCCTTTCCGGGGGCCGGGTGCCGGGGGCCGGGGCCGGTGGTCGGTGCGGCCGTCAGGTGGTGCGCAGCGCGGGCGGCAGGTGGTCCAGGAGGTTGACGTGCACCACCCGCCACCGGCCATTGGTCCACTCGATCGCGTTGATGCCGCAGTTGTAGAGCTTGAGACAGAAGGCGTCGGTCTCCGCGATAGTGCGGAAGACCGTCTTGATCAGCCCGCCGTGCGTCACGGCGAGCACCGGCTGCCCCGTCTCCTCGGCCCGCCGGGTGAGTTCCGCCAGAGCGGTCCGCGCCTGCGCCCGGAAGTCGAGGTAGCGCTCGGAGAGCGGGACCTCGGGCCACGGTGCGAACGGCGCGGCCGCTCTGGGGAGTTCGGAGACGACGTGGAACGCGGCCTCCTTGAGGGTGGGCTGTACGTCCGCGGGCGGTCCGAGGGGGTCGCAGAGGTACTCGGCCGTCTCACGGGCCCGCTTCAGCGGGCTGGTCACCACGCTGCCGACGGTCAGCCGGGTGGTGGCGTCGAGCGCCGCGTCCCCGGCGAACCACTGCCCCAGGTGCTTGGCCTGGTCGTGCCCGAGCGGGCTGAGACTGGTGTCCCAGTCCTCGCTGGGGCTGAGCTGCCACTGCGACTGGCCGTGGCGCACGAGATAGATCTTCACAGGTTGTCCTCCACGGCTGCCCTCTGCCATTCCGTCCGGTTCAGCGGCCGCCCATGCCCAGGGCCGTAGCCGAGCGCTGGTACTTGATGTCGGAGGTGACCTTGGTGTCGAAGCGCGCGCACAGGTCCTCGGAGAGCACGTTGAACAGCTCCACCACGCGGGGGTCCTGGGCGATCTCCGGCTCGATGCGCGGGTAGATGGCCAGTTCGACCTCGGAGACGGGGCGCTCGACCCGCTCGCTCTCGGGCAGCCGCAGGTTGGACACGGTGGCCCGGTCGATGCTGCACCGCAGCGCGTCCCGCTTGTCCAGCCAGACGAAGAAGGTGTAGCGGAGGTCGTCGAGCTTGACGGTCGGGATCAGCTCGGTGCGCGGGATCCCGTACGTCTCCTCCAGGTGCAGACCCGGGTGGTCGATGTCGGTGCGGGCGAGCAGCCGCTGGACGACGGCGACGGCTTCCGGGGAGTCGGGAGCGGCCTGGATGGTGGCCTTCTCCTCGCCGTCGAAGACGTGGCGGTGGTCGCGGCGGACGTGGTTCTCGTCCTGGGCAGCCTTGAAGGCGCAGAAGGCGTGCGTGATCTTGTTGCAGGAGGTGCGCAGCAGCGCGCCGGTCTGCAGGATCCGGTAGTCCTCGGTGTCGTAGTAGATCGCGGTGTTGAGCGGGGGCGCCTGGCGGGCGTTCTCCTTCTCCACGATCTGTGCGCCGGGGACGCGGTCGCCGATGGTGGCGATCATGTCGTCGAGCCACCGGTAGTAGTCCTCGTTGCTGACCTCGTCCATCTCGATCTTCAGGGCGAGCTGGTTGAAGACCACGGAGTCGCCGCTGCGGCTGTAGACGGACTCGTTCTCGGGCATCTTGGGGCTGATCATGTGAGTGCGCATCCTTCGGTTGGTGGGCGGCCGGCTGTGGCCGCGCCGACAGGGGGTCGGGCTGGGGTCGATCAGAGGTCGATCAGAGGTTGATCAAGGGCCGGGCGTAGAAGTCGGCCGTCAGGGCAGTTCGATGCCGGTGTCGACGCCGTCGAGGACACGGCTGCACAGGCAGTCCCGCTCGACGGGCAGGGCCTTGAGCGCGTTGGCCAGGACGGGGCGCAGGCGGTCGATGTTCTGGCCGAAGACCTTGAGGACGTCCTCGTGGGTGACGCCCTCGCCGACCTCGACGCCCGCGTCGTGGTCGGTGACGAGCGCGACGGAGGTGTAGCACAGGCCCAGTTCCCTCGCGAGCGGTGCCTCCGGGAAGCCGGTCATGCCGACGACCGACCAGCCCTGCTCGGAGTACCAGCGGGACTCGGCGCGGGTCGAGAACCGGGGGCCCTGGATGACGACGAGGGTTCCTCCGTCCTCGGCCTCCTCCCAGCCCTCCTCGCGCGCGGCGGTCATCACGACGGCACGGCCCGTCGGGCAGTACGGGTCGGCCGTGGGGGTGTGCACGACCTTCGGGGTCTGGCCGTCGGGGCGCTGGTAGCCGTCGAAGAACGTCTGGTCACGGCCGTACGTGCGGTCCACGAACTGGTCGGGCACGACGAGCGTGCCGGGGCCCAGCTCCCTGCGGAGGCTGCCGACCGCGCACGGGGCGATGATCTGGCGGGCGCCGGCCGCCCGCAGGGCCCAGAGGTTGGCCCGGTAGTTGATCCGGTGCGGCGGCACCGAGTGCTCCCGGCCGTGGCGCGGCAGGAACGCCACCTTGCGGCCGGCGAGTTCCCCGATCATCAGGGAGTCGCTGGGCTTCCCGTACGGGGTGTCGACGGCCACCTCGGTGATGTCGTCGAGGAACGAGTAGAAGCCGGATCCGCCGATCACACCGATTTCGACGTCGGACAGCTGGGTCATGTTGTGCCTCTTTCTGGCTACGGGCTCAGTGCTTGGAAACCGTTGCGTGTGGTGCTTCTCGGGAGCCGTGCTCCTCTTCCTCCGCGGACCGTCCGGGGGCGGGGGGCAGCAGTTCCTTGCCCTGCGCCACGACCCTGCCGAGCCAGTAGCCGGCGATCTGCGAGGAGATGATCGAGAGCAGGACCAGCGCGGTGAAGAAGCTCTCGTTGATGATGTGGGCGCCGAAGGCGACGGACGCGAGGACGATGCCGGGACCGCCGCGTGCGTTCATCGCGACGGCGAGGTTGGTCGCCGCCGGGTGGGACTCCCCCGCCGCCCGGGCCCCGAGCCATACGCTGGAGAACTTGACCGCGCAGGCCAGCAGGAAGAACCAGCAGAAGAACCACGGGTCGAAGTGCCGGACCAGGTCGAGCTTCACGCCGACGATGGCGAAGTAGATCGGGACGAACAGGCCCATCGAGACGTGCCGCAGGGTCTCCTGGGACTCCTTGGCCCGGGCCCCGGTGTCGCCTGCGGTGCACATGCCGGCGACCAGGGCGCCGAAGATCGGGTCGATGCCCAGTCCGGTGCAGGCGGCGCACAGCAGGAACACCACGACCAGCCGGAACGCCAGCGGGCTGCGCTGCTCCAGTACGTTGCCCCGGGACCTCGCCAGACCGCTGAAGGACCGCGGGCCCAGCCACAGCAGCAGGCCGAGGAAGACCAGCGGGACGACGGTGAAGTAGACGACGGCCACCGGCAGCGAGTCCACGTCGATCCAGGCCCACAGTCCGAAGCCGTCGCCGGCGTGTGCCTGGGCCACGCCGAGGACGATCGCCAGGATGACGTAGAGGAGGATGTCCTCGATCACGGCCACGGCGAGCACGATCCTGGCGAACAGCGACTGGAGGATGCCCAGGTCCATCATGATGCGGGAGATGACGGGCACGCTGGTGACGGCCACGGCCATGCCGAAGATGAGGGCGAGGGTCGTCGGCGAGCCGTTCGGGCCGATGAGGTCGTCGGTGTCCACGACGGTGGCGATGGCCACACCGAATCCGAAGGGCAGGACGAGTCCGGAGACGGTGACGAACCCGATGGTCCGCTGTCCCTTGTTGCGGCGGCTGGCCCGGAGTTCGGTGCCCGTCAGGTAGACGAGCAGCAGCAGACCGATCTGGTAGAAGGCACCCAGCACATGGCCGGTGGCCCCGTCGGTCGGCAGGAGCCAGCGCTGGGCGTCCGGGGCGATCTGGCCCAGCACGGTCGGACCGAGCAGCAGCCCGCCGAGGATCTCCCCGATGACCTGGGGCTGACGGATGCGGGCGAACAGGTAGCCGCCCAGATGTGCTGCGACCAGGAGCGCGATGAGCGCGAGGAGCACATGGGCTACCTCAACGGTCTTAAGAGACAAGGCCTTTCCGCCTTTCCGTTGCACTGGCTGCCAGCGCCGCGTCCGCCAGCGTCAGGGCGGCGAGTCCGTCGTCGAAGCCGGGCACCAGACGGACGCCGCTGTCCAGATCGCGGGCGAGGCGGCGATACGGGTTCATGGGGTGCGCTCCGAAGAGTTTCTGTGCGTCACGCGCCCCCGTGGTCAGGGTGAACAGCCCGGATCCGTCGGCGGTGTTCACCCTGACGTGGAACGCTCCGCGCTCTCCGTGGGCGGTGACGAGGAGCTGCGGCCGGGCCGCGCTTCTGCGCGACACCATGACCCGGGCCCGGGTCGGAGCACCGATGGTGCGCAGTTCGGCCTGGGCGATGTCGTCGAGTCCCCCTGGCGGGGTCCAGGCGGACGACACCTCCCAGAAGCCCGTACCCGTGAGCCACGGCACCAGGTCGAAGGCGTGCGTGCCCAGTCCGGCGAGGGCGCTGTCGCCGCCGGCGCCGCCGTCCGTCCGGGTGTCGTCGTGGAGTTCGACGTCGATGGCGAGGAGTTCGCCCACGGCGCCTTGGGCAAGGGCCTGCCTGGCGTGCTGCAGTGCCGGGTTCTCCCGCAGCTGGAAGGCCACGAGGGCGCGGGCGTCCCGGGCATGTGCCAGTTCGGCCAGCTCCAGCGCCGACTGCCGGCTGGCGGCCAGCGGAGCCTCGCACATCACGAGGAGTCCGCGGTTCAGCGCCTCGGACACGAGCTCGTCGCGGCTGTGCGTCGGGGTGGCGATGGCCACGGCGTCGATCCGGCCGTCGCGTATCAAGGACAGGGCGTCCGTGGTCACTTCGGCGTCGGGGTGGTGTGCCCGTACCACTTCGGCGGCGGCTTCGGTGTTCTGGGCACAGGCCACCGCGGTCACGGAGAACTCGGGGCACTGGGCGATCCACCGCGCGTGGACGCTGCCCCGTCCGGTTCCGACAATTGCTATGTCCACGGGCGTTCCTCAACTAGGCGTGCTGTTCGGTGTGATGTGCTTCCGCGCTCGGGCGGGGTGCGGCGCGGCTGCGCCAGCAGGTCCTCCAGCCAGCGGGCCACGCCGTCCTCGTCGTTCGAGAGAGTGGTTTCGTCCGCCGCCGCGAGTACGTCGGGGTGGGCGTTGGCCATGGCCACGGACCGGCCTGCCCAGCGGAGCATGGGAAGGTCGTTGGGCATGTCGCCGAAGGCGACGACCTGTTCGGCGGACAGCTCCAGCTGGACGGCCAGCAGGTCGAGGGTGGTGGCCTTGGTGACGCCGGTGCGGGTGATCTCGCAGAACGCCGGGGTGGACACCGTCACCGTGCACCGGCCGGGCAGGGCTTCGGCCACGGCACGGTAGTAGTCGTGGGCCGATCCCCCGGTCTGGACGATGAGTTTCGACAGGCCCCGCCCGTCGAGTTCCTCCTCCATCGACCGGACCCGCCGGGCCTCGCCGGCCAGGGCGGGGTCGAGGTCGAATCCGGGTTCCAGGAGCAGGTCGGGCCATCGCTCGCAGCCCAGCCGGACGCCGGGGAACCGGCGGCGGAGCACCGCGATCACCTCGGCGGCGACGTCCTGTGCCATGGGGTGGTGGTTCACGACGGCTTCGCGGGCGTAGTCGTAGGAGATGGCTCCGTTGCTGCACACCGCGATGGCCATGTGGCCGAGGGCCTCCGCGATGGGCCGTACGTCGCGCACGGGCCGTGCGCTGGCCATCACGAAGGTGTGGCCGGCCTTCTGCACCGCCTGAACGGCGGCCCGGGTGCGCTCGGAGATCCCGCCCGTGGAGTCGAGCAGCGTGCCGTCGAGATCGGACACGATCATCAGGGGCTTCACAGCGACGTCGACTCCCTGCTGAGGGGGGCACGGCCACCGGGCCGGCTCGCGCCGCGCCGGAACAGCTCGGCCGAGGCGTACGCGATCGCTCCGGCCACGCTGAGGACGAGGAAGGAGGCCCAGATCCCGATGTGCTGTTCGGCGGTTCCCGCGGTCGAGGTGCCCAGGGCGTTGCCGGTGAGGACGGCGGTCACCATCCAGGCGAACGCCTCGGTGGCGGTGCCCGGCGGTGCGACCTCGCCGATGATCGAGAACCCGCAGGTCAGCAGCGGGGCCAGGAAGAGGCCGGCGCAGAAGACCAGTACACCGACGATGACCGGGTGCGGGACCAGGACCAGCGGCAGGTAGCACAGGAACATGCCGAGCAGCAGGAGGGTCAGCTGCTTCGAGGTGTCGGCCCGCCACTGGCGGGCTCCGTAGTAGAGGCCGCCGACGAGGGCGCCGGCCGCGTTGATGCCCAGCAGGATGCCGGACAGGCCCTCGCTGCCGACGTGCTCCTGGTAGGCGATGGTCGCGATGTTGAGCGCGCCCAGGCTCACGCCGACGAAGGCCAGGCTGACGAGCAGTTGCCGCAGCCGGACGGAGCGCAGGGCGCCGGCCCAGTCGGGGGTCCGGGGCTCGGCCCGCCAGCGCCGTACGGGCTCGGGGACGATGTAGGCCAGGGTGCCGGCCATCATCGCGGCGGTGGTGACGACGAGGGCGACGGACGGGTCGGCGATCGAGGTCAGCAGGACGACCAGGAGCGGCCCCGTGACGAAGACGACCTCTTGGAGCGAGGCATCGAGCGCGTAGGCGGCGCCGATGGCCCGCTGGTCCTTGAGGACGCTGGGCCACAGCGTTCGCAGGCAGGGTTCCAGGGGCGGCGAGAAGAGCCCGGCGACGACGACGGCCGCCGCGGCCGTGCTCACGCTGCTGTCACCGAACCACACCAGCGCCAGGAAGCCGATGCCCGAGACGACGGCGCTGACGGACAGGACGACGACCTGTCCGAAGCGGTCCACTGCCCGGCCGAGGAGCGGTCCGCCGACGGCCATGGAAAGGCCGTAGAGCGCGGTGACGGTTCCGACCGTGCCGAATCCCAGTCCCTGGGAGCGCAGGAACAGCGCGATGGCCAGGGGGGCCATGCCGTTGGGAAGGCGGCCGAGGAGGTTGGAGGTGAGCAGGTACTTGGCGTGCGGTGGGCTGAGGCAGTCCCGGTAGGCGGTCAGCATGGTCAACGACTGTCTCCGGGCGTCGGTGCGGGGGTGGGGAGCAAGGTGAGTTCGACCTCGGCGATCTCGGTGTCGCCGAAGGAGATGCGGACGTGTGCCGTCCCGCCGAGTTGTTGGGCGGGTACGCCGTCCGCGAGGTGGAGCCACAGCTGCGCGGCATCGACGTCGAGGGCGATCCCGTTCCTGGGCGGCCTCCTGACCGATACGGCGTACGCGGCCAGGGCGTCGGCCACCCGGTCGGGCAGCGCCATGATGTCCACGTCGATGGCGCTGCCGTTCCCGTCGAGCACGACGGTGGCGGGCAGGGCGACCTCTTCGTGGTGTACGAGGGGTGCGGTGGCTCCGTAGCCGACCAGCAGGCGGCGGCGTGCCGCGTCCCAGTCGACCTTGGGCGTGGGGGTACGGCCCGTCTTGGTCATGCCGACCGCCCGTACGTCTCGCACCAGATCCAGGCGATCTCCTCGCACTGGTCGGGAGAGAGCTGGCGCACGCCCGACGGGTGCGGCCGGCTCGCCAGTTCCCGGATGCACAGGTACAGCTCGCAGCACAGGAGGTCGTGCAGCCGTCCCACGATCCGCTCGTCGACGTGGCTCGGGGCGAATCCGGTCATCAGGTACAGCGGTTTGTCCTCGAACCGGCAGACGGTCGTGCCGCCTTCGAACTGTTCCACGCGGGTCAGCGCCCCGAAGGTGCCGTCGCGGTGTGGGTCGGACAGGAGGAAGCCCTCGGTGAGCACCACCGTCTCGGGCCTGAGCAGGCGCAGGGCCGCCGGGTCCACCGGCAGGTCCCCGTACAGGTCGATCACCACGTCCGCGCTGCTGAGCAGCTCGGCGCGGTCCGTGACCCGGTAGCCGGCCAGGACGGCGGCGCAGGTGGAAATGGGGTCCGGGTCGCGCACGCTCACTTCGGCGCCGAGCACGCGCAGTGCGGCGGCCACGGCCGTGTGCCGCTCCCCGTACCCCAGGATCACCACGGTGCAGTCGGAGAGCGAGCGGGCCAGGTCCCGGCGCAGCCGGGTCTCCAGGGTCTGCGCTATGGCGTACCCCGCGGGGGCGTTGACCAGGGAGTCCAGTGCGCTGCCGGCGGTGGTGAAGACCGGCAGGCGCAGCTGGACGGGGTCCTGGGTCTGCCGGGGGATGCCGCACTGCGCGCTCCACACCGCGCCGCGTGCCCCCTGCTCGGCGAGCAGTCCGGCCCCCTCCTCGGAGAGCAGGTGGCCCGGGCCCTGGATCACGACGGGCGCCGAGGCGCGGCGCGTGAGCCTGCCCGTGTACTCGGCGGCGGTGCGCACGAGGTCCCGGGGGTGGTCGGGGGTGAGCACCAGGACGTCGCTGATGTGCGCGGCGGCGGCCATCGACTGCTCGTGGCCGGGTGTGGTGATCACGGCACTGACGTCGAGGGCGTCGGCGAGCACCTGGAGGTAGGCCACCGTTCCGGGGCCCACCTCGCCCGTGACGACCAGGCAGGCCCCGTCTGCCGGGAAGGCCTCGACGACCTTGCTCAGGGCGGGGAGTTGCGGTTGGCGCGTGCCCGTACCGAGGTCCACGGAGGAGCGGGTGCCGACCGGGGTGGCCCGGGCCATCTGCGAGGGCTTCCCCGGGGTGGCAGGGCGTCCTAAGTAGAGGGCTGTCTGGGAATCCGGCCTTTGAATCACTGTGGTGTCCTTCGTCCTGTACCCGGCTTCCCGGGCGCGTGGTTCGCCTTCGTGGTTCTCACACGTGCTGGAGACGGGCGATTCCGGAGATCTCAGGAACGGGCAGCTGTGCGGGGCGGATCTCTATGTCGCCGATGACCAGGTCGGACGGCTGGTCCTGTACGAGGGCGCCGACGCAGCGGGCGACGGACTCGGTGGCCATCTTGTAGGGGGTTTCGTCCCCGTCCTCGTTGGCGATGGCGCCGGGGCTGACCAGGGTGGCTCGCACCCCGTGTGCCCGTTCCTCCAGCAGCAGCGTCTCCACGAGGGCCTTCAGGGCGCCCTTGGTGGCGCTGTAGGAGGCTCCGCCCTCGAAGAACCTGGTTCCGGCGTGGCTCCCGATGATCACGAAGCTGCCCCGTGCGGCCCGGACCGCCGCGAGCGAGGCCCGTACGATGCGGAACACCGAGGTGAGGTTGACCGCCACGGCCCGGTCCCAGTCCGCCGGGTCCATCTCGGCGAGGGTCGCGAAGGTGCGGTCCACCGCGTTGGTGACGCAGACGTCGAGCCGTCCGAAGCGGGTGAGCACCTGGCCGACCGCGCCGTCCACCGCTGCCGGGTCGGCGAGGTCGCACTGGATCTCGTACAGCCAGTCCTCGCCGAGGAGGGTGCGGTTGAGCGCGGCCACCCGGTAGCCGCGGCGGTGCAGTTCCCGGGCGATGGCGAGCCCGGTCCCCCGGTTCGCCCCGCTGACCAGGGCGACCGGGGCACCGGTGGGTTCAGCCGATTTCATCGAGCAGCCTCTGCCATGCGGTGACGAGTTCCTTCGGGGAGGCGCCGTGACGGAAGAGGTCCTTGTCCAGGGACGAGCCGTCGGGGTGGCGCAGCCGCATGCAGTCGGGCGACACCTCGGAGATCAGTACCGGCTCGCCCTGCGGGTCGAGCCCGAGGATGAGGCAGAAGTCCCAGACCTCCAGGGGGGCGAGCCAGGTGACGAGGGTGTCGTTGACGGCGAGGGCGATCCGCCGGAACTCGTCGACGGGGAGGTCCAGGGCGCGCAGGTAGTCCTCTCCGATCGGCTGGTCCTCGGGGTCGATCCGGTAGTCGAACTTCACGACCGGCCTGGGCAGGACGGAGTTCGCCGTGAAGAGCCCGGGGTATTTCACCAGCGTGGAGCCGATCGCCCGGTTCTTGACGATCACCTCGAAGGGCGGCGCCTCGTGGAACTCGGACAGGTAGACGGTCGGTGCCAGCCGGCGGACGAATCCGCTCCGGATGCCGTCCTTGGCCAGCCGCGCGGCGGCACGCTCGTAGAAGTCGAGACGCAACGGGCCGGTGTCCTCGACGAGTTCGTCGCGGCTGTAGGTGTAACTGCGCAGGCTCGGTATCAGCTCGACCACGCACAGGCCTCCGGGGAGCAGCCAGATGCGCTTGCTGCGCCCTTCGATGTCCGGCGTGCCCGCGGCGCGGACGGCGAGCAGCTCCGCGTCGCTCAGGGCGAGGGTCGCGGCGCGGTCCGCCGCAGACGACGAGTCTTCCATGGAGAGGGCCTTTCGTGGTGATGTTCTACGGGGGCCGGCCGGAGATCGTCCGGCTGGCCTTTCCCTCGGGATCACTGAGCGCAGAGCCCTTGGTTCTGGGCGTGCAGGAGGAGGAGCAGGGTCTTGGCATCGGCGGCCTCCTCGCGCAGGACCCGCTCCAGTGCCTCGCTCAGGGGAAGTTCGAGGACCTGGATGTCCTCGCCTTCTTCGGGTACGCCGCCGCCCGGGCCGGTACGGGCCCCGGGGTCGTACTCACCGGTGAAGAGGTGGGTCCGCTCGGTGCTCAGCTGCGGGGAGAGGTAGGTCGTGAACGCCTTGCGCAGCTCGGCGACCCGGAATCCGGTCTCCTCCTCGGCCTCGCGCCGCACCGCTTCCTCCGCGCCGGCTTCGTCGAGCAACCCTCCGGGCGCTTCGATCAGTTGGCCGTGCGGGTCCCCGTGCAGGAACGCCGGCAGGCGGAACTGGCTGGTGAGGACCACGGTGCCGGCGGCCGGCGAGTACAGGAGTACGGCCGCCCGGTCGCCGCGGCGGAGGTCGATCCGGGACAGTCGCTGCGTCGGGCCGTCGGTCCGGGTGACGTCGAGAGTGTACTGGCGGAGCGTGTACCAGCCTTCGCTCAGCGTCTCGGAGGCGTGCAGCCGGGCCGACGGCCGACGGTGCGAGCGACTGTCAGCCACCGTTGACGTTCGCCAGGATGCCCTTCAGCTTCCCGACGAGTTCGTCCCGGCTGAACATCACGTTGCCGGACGTGGTGTCGGTGCTGGGGTAGGCGGTGTTGTAGACGTTGGAGAAGTTGCGCTCCCGCGGTCCGCGCAGCACCAGGGTGCAGGTCATCGACTCCAGCGGGAGTACGACGCGGTGGATGCGGTGGTACTTGAGGTGGTAGGCGTTGCCCTGCTCCTCGATGCTGTCGCCCGTCACCTCCAGCTCGGTCTCGCCGACGAACTCGTAGAAGTTCGAGGTGGTGGAGACACCCTGCTTCTCCGGGCTGTACCGGTACTGCTGGAAGCCGATGCGCGGGTTGGCGGAGGATGCGCCGTCGCCCTCGGGCAGGGCGAAGTTCTGCGACACCAGGCGTCCGGTGAGGATGGTGGACCAGAAGCTGAACCGGTGGTCGTGGATCAGCTCGTCGTTGAGCTCCTTCTCGCTGTACGGCGGGCACCAGGCGTGCAGTGTCAGCCGGTAGCCGAGCTGGGCTCCCGTATCGACCAGGACTATCTTGTCAAAGTGGTTGACGTGACGGTACGAGCGCCCGGCGATCTCGTCCAGTAAGGCCTCGTCCTCAAGGAAGCGGCTAAGCAGTCCGGAAATGCAAGGGCCTTCTCCGAGACGTCGCACCAGGTTCAGATTGTAGTCACTCTGGCGTTCGTTGACATCATGCGGAAGGCCGTTGAGCAGGGTTATCAGGTCCTTTGGACCAACGCCCGTCAGGCTGTCACTCGGCGTGGCAAGAGCAGTCATAGTCCCCCCATTTCTTGTTCTGTTCGACACGCTCGGCATCTCTCTCGGGCAGGTCTCGCCCCGTGTCCGGATGCCGTCTTCCTCCCTGTCTAATCGAGCGCTCGCAAGCAGAGCAAGTACCCTAAAGTGCGCCCATTTCGAGGTAGCCGATCGAGCACCTCCATCGGGGCGCACTCATGTGCACCTGTTTCGGCACGCCGTGCCAAGGGAGGGTTGACCAGGAAAAAACCGCCGATGGCCATCCGTTCACACCGTTGCGATCAAGATCCGCAGCGAACGGGGACCGGGCCGGACGCCGGCGGTCCGGAGGCACTGGAGACATGGGGACGCTCGTCTTGGCTACCGAGATTGAACGAAAATTCGTCGTGGAGGACCTCGGCTCAGTTCCGCAGGTTCCCTATATGACAGTGCGTCAGGGATACCTGGCCCGCGGCACCGACGAGGAGGCCCGAGTCCGTCAGATCGGCGACGATTACACCCTCACCGTGAAGAAGGGAACCGGACTTCTGCGGTCCGAATTCGAGATCCCTCTCAGCGCCCCCCAATTCGACGCACTCTGGCCTGCGACAGAAGGAAGTCGCATCGCCAAGACCCGCCGCGAGGTAAAGGTTCTGGAGGACCGGATCGCCTACGTCGACGTCTTCGACGGGCACCTCGAAGGGCTGATCACCGTGGAGGTGGAGTTCGACGACACCGACACCGCCCTGGCCTTCACCCCGCCGGGGTGGTTCGGGCGTGAAGTGACGCAGGACAGCCGGTACTCGAACAAGGTGCTCAGCACGGAAGGGGCGCCGGAATGAGCTGCGTCGCGGTACTGGGCCTCGGCAACATCGGCCGGGCCGTGGTCGCACGGCTGCTGCTCGCCGGGCACGAGGTGCTGGTGTGGAACCGCGACCCCTCGGCCGTCGAGCGACTGCCGGCCGGGACGGCGGAGACGGTCCGGACCCCGGCCGAGGCGGCTCGCCGCGCCGAGGCCGTGGTGCTGGTGGTCACCGACGAGACCGCCGTGAAGGACGTGGTCTCGGGACCGGACGGCATCGCAGCGGGAGCCGCGACCTCGCCCGTGACCCTGATCCAGATGTCCACGGTGGCACCCCACACCCTGGCCTGGGTCGCCGACGCCCTGCCGGTGGGCTCCGGGGTACTGGACGCCCCCGTCATGGCGGGCCCCGGGAAGCTCGCCGCCGGCAAGGGAACCGTCTACGTCGGCGGATCCGACGAGCTGGTGCGCCGGTGGACGCCCCTGCTGCAGGACATCGGGCAGATCTCGCACGTCGGCGAGCTGGGAGCCGCCTCCGCGGCGAAGCTCGTCGCCAACTCGGCCCTGTTCGGCATCGTGGCCCTGCTCGGGGAATCCGTCGCACTCGCCGAAGGCCTCGGACTGGACCGGCGTACGGCGTTCGAGGTGCTCGCGTCCACTCCGCTCGCCGCGCAGGCCGAGCGCCGGCGCCCCTCGATGGAGGCGGACGAGTACCCCACCCGGTTCGCGCTGCGGCTCGCCGCCAAGGACGCCGGCCTCATCCGTGAGGCGGCTTCGGATCACGGCGTCGAACTGCGTCTGGGCGCCGCCACGGATTCCTGGATCGCCGCGGCCCAGGCTTCGGGGTACGCGGAGGAGGACTACACGGTCATCCTCCGCGCGGCGACCGGTAAGGACACACCGCAGAAGGACACGTCACACAACGAGGCCTGAGACGCCGTCAGGCCCGGTAGGTGGGCCGCAGGCCGAGCTGGGCGACTTTCAGGGCGACTTCGGTCCGGTTCGTGCTGTCGAGCTTGATCAGCAGGTTCGAGACGTGCCGCTTGACTCCGTGGATGGAGATGTCGAGGGCCCGCGCTATCTGCTGGTTGCTCTGCCCCTGCGCCAGCAGCGACAGCACGGCCCGCTCCCGCTGGGTCACCCTGTCCAGGCCCCGCTCCACCACGGTCCCGGGTAAGTGCGGCGACGGCTCCCCGGTGGTCGGATCCACGTTCCCGGCGGTCAGCTGCTCGAAGACCTGCTGGAGGACGTGGGAGTCGATGCGCTGCTCCTGAAGCCAGGCGTCCGGCCCCTTCACCCCGTCGGCCGCCATCCCGAACGACGGGCGCCGGGCGTGCGGGCTGGTGATGACCAACTGCGCCCCGGCCTGCCCCACGCTCGAGGCCACGGAGGCCGTGTACGACTGCGACGGAACCACGCATATGTCGAACTGCTCCTCCTGGAGCAGTCGGTGGAACGCCTCCACGGTCCGGCAGAGCCGGTAGTGGCGCGCGAGGGAGAGGCGGCTCAAGAGGACAGGAAGTCCGTGGAAGGACACCTCGTCGTGTGCGAGCCACAGGACGCTCGCCCCCGCGCGCCCCTGCCCTTCCGCGTCCTCGGCCTCTCGGACACCTTCTGACACGACACTTCCTGATACACCATCATATTCCAGAACGGCTGCGGCCCTGTCGGTACCCACAGTCTCTCCCCGTCAGGTCACCCCGCTGATGTGCGGGAATTTGTCACCGGTGTAATCAACCTACGCTCAAGTAGGGGGATTTACCCGGGTTGTTCAAGCCAAGATCCCAACCGAACCAGGAGCCCCACGTGACCCAGATTCCGACCGACGAGACAGTCGCCCGGGTCGAGCGCACCCTCGTACTGATCAAGCCGGACGCACTCCTGCGCGGTCTGGCCGGCCGCGTACTGACGCGCTTCGAGGAGGCCGCGCTCAAGATCGTGGGGACGAAGATGCGGACGATGGACGACGCGTTCATCCGGAAGCACTACTTCGATTTGGAGGAACGGCTCGGTTCGGTCGTATACGACCGGTCTGCCGCTTTCATGAAGCAGAGTCCGATAATTGCCTTCGTGCTGGAGGGCTACGACGCCGTGGCCACTGTCCGGAAACTCATCGGTTCGTCCTGCCCCAACGAGGCGGCGCCGGGCACCATACGCGGCGACCTCTCCCATTTCAGCAGCGCGGCGAGCACTGCCACCGGCAAGGGCATGGCGAACATCGTGCACGCGTCGGCGAACCGGCAGGAAGCCGAGTACGAGGTCCAGCTGTGGTTCACGCAGGAGGAACTCCACACGTACCGCAGCCTCGCCGAGGTGCTGACCCACTGATGGCCCAGCAGCCGGCTCCGGGCAGTCGGCTCCGGGCAGTCGGCTCCGACACGCCCGCCCGGATGCGGCAGATCGCGGGCCCGGTCGAGGAGGATCACACTCCGCTCCCAGCGCCGGGCCGGACGGGCCCGTTGCCCTTCCCACCCCGCCGGAGTCACCATGGCCCCACCCTCGGACCCGTCTCCCCCGCGCCGCTCCGGGACGTCGATCCTGCCGGTCCTGATTCCCATCGCGGTCCTGATCGTGGCAGCGGTGGGAGTGGGCTCCTGGCTCCAGTTCACCGAGCGGCAGGCGATGGACACGGTCCACACGGTCGGATCCACGGCCGCCGACCGGGTGGACGTGGAGGCCACCGTCCAGCGCGTCGACGCCGCGGGCAGAGAGCTGGTGCTGCGGGTCAGGGTCACCCCGCGCGGGGCCCTCGGCGAGGAGGGCGGGATCGCCCCGGTGGCCGATCTCAGCCTCCAGACCTCCGAGGCCACCCTCGGAGACCTGGCCTTCAAGGCGCACGAGCGGCTCGCGACCAGGGACGTGCAGGTCGCGATCACGGACGGGTCGATCAGCGACTACCCGTTCGACACCTACGAGACCGAGATCGGGTTCGGGGCACTGCTCGGCGACAAGGAGGTGCCGGTGCGCCTGCTCTTCTCCAACAACGACACGCTCTTCTCGGCCGATGCGACGCCCACGCCCTCCCGGCGGGGGGCCGTCATGGCGCTGGGCCTGGCCCGGTCGGGCAGCCTGCTCGTCTTCGCCACCTTCATGATGGTCGTGATGTGGGCGCTGGCGGCGTCCGTGCTCATCGGGTCCTGGTACCTGACGACCCGCAGTTCGAGCCTGGTCTGGCCGGCCCTCTCCTGGATGGCCGCCACCCTGTTCGCCCTCGCGGCGTTCCGCAACACCGCTCCCGGCACCCCGCCGATCGGCTGTGTGCTGGACTGGTTCGCCTTCCTGTGGGCCGAGACCGTCATCGCCCTGTGCCTGATCGCCACGGTCGTCACCGGCGTCCACAACGCGCTTCGCGAGGACGCCGCCCAGAACACCTAGGGCCGCGGCCGGTCCCACGGCGTGCGTCCTGCCCTCTCGCCTGTTACCCGGCGGTAGGGAATGATGGCGGCACCATCACACAGCGGGGGGGCTGAGCAGCGGTGACGACTTTCGACGAACGGGCCGTGGTGCACGCGTTCCGGGACGACGCCGTCGGAGAGCACGACGCCGTCGGTCTCGCCGCGGCGATCCGGCGCGGCGAGGTCTCCGCCGCCGAAGCGGCCCGGGACGCGCGGGAGCGGGTACGGGCGGTCGAGGCGCGGCTGGGCGCGGTCCAGTCGTACGTCGAGACCCCCGCGCCCGCTGCCGGGGCGGGCGGCGCCTTCCGCGGGGTGCCGACCTTCGTCAAGGACAACACCGACTACCAGGGGCTGCCCACGGGCCACGGCAGCGCGGCCTTCCACCCCCGGGCGGCCCGGCGCCACGCACCGTTCGCCCGGCAGTTCCTCAGCAGCGGCGTCACCGTGCTGGGCAAGACCCGGCTGCCCGAGTTCGGGTTCAGTCCGACCACCGAGTACGAGGGCGCCGAGCCGGTCCGCAACCCGTGGCACACGGGCCACTCCGCCGGCGGTTCGTCGGGCGGCAGCGCGGCGCTCGTCGCCGCCGGGGCGGTGCCGATCGCGCACGCCAACGACGGCGGCGGCTCGATCCGGATACCGGCCGCCTGCTGCGGACTCGTAGGACTCAAGCCGACCCGCGGGCGGGTCGTGGCGAACGCCCAGAGCCGTCAACTGCCGCTTGACATCGTCTCCGACGGAATCGTGAGCCGGTCGGTGCGGGACGCCGCCGCCTTCCTCGCCTGCGCCGAGAGGTACCGGCAGAGCCCCGAGCTCCCGCCGCTGGGCCTGGTCGAAGGCCCCTCGGGGCGACGGCTGCGCATCGGGTTCCTGCTGGACTCGCCGAACGGCGTCCGCTCCGACGCCGCCACCCGGGCCGCGGTCACCGGGACCGTGGCGACTCTCGAACGCCTCGGCCACACCGTGGAGCCGGTGGAGCTGGCCATGGATCCGAGCTTCACCGACGACTTCCTCACGTACTGGGGGATGCTGTCCTTCCTCATCGGCGCCACCGGCCGGACCCTCGGTCCGGACTTCGACCGGCGCCGCATGGACGGCCTCAGCCGGGGGCTGCGCGAGGAGTACCTGCGGAACTGGCGGCGCACTCCCGGCGTGCTGCGCAGGCTGCGGCGTACCAGGGAGGCGTACGCGGCGGGGTTCCGCGGGCTCGATCTCGTACTGACGCCCGTGCTCGCCCACACCACGCCGCGGATCGGCCACCTCAGCCCGACGGTTCCCTACTCGACGCTGGTCGAACGGATCCTCGCGTACGTGGCGTTCACGCCGGTCGACAACGTCGTCGGCACCCCGTCGATCTCGGTGCCCACGACGAGCGCGACGCGGGACGGGCTGCCCGTCGGCGTCATGTTCTCCGGCCGCCCCGGCGCCGAACGCAAGCTGCTGGAGCTCGCGTTCGAGCTGGAGGCTGACCGTCCGTTCCGGCGCATCCAGGACCTGGGCCTCTGACAGCCCGGCCGTCCGCCATGTGATTGCCTCCTCCACCCGGTCCTCGGCCGCCGGAGTGCGTACGCCCGCACCCGGGGTTACGGTCGAATTAAGTGCGTTCCGCCACACCGCTGCGGCTCTGCCCGGCCGGGCAGCCGTCGACGACGGCCGAGGAACGGAATCCAATGACACAGCACCGAGTCAACGCAATCGCGGCCGGGGCCGCTCTGGCCTGCCTGGCAGCGTTCGGCCCGGCACCGGCCGGTGCCGCCTCGTCGCCCGCCCACCCCGCCGGGCCCAGCCCGGCTCCGGCACGGTTCGTGCCCGGTCCCTGCCCCAGGACTCCCGAGCCGATCGAGGCGCTGAGCACGGCACGGTGCGGATTCCTGGAGGTCCCCGAGAACCGCGCCGCCACCAGCGGCCGGACCATCAAGCTGGCCGTGGCGGTCATCAAGGCGGTCTCGGCGAAGCCCGCTGCGGATCCCCTGGTGTTCATGGCGGGCGGCCCGGGGGCCGACACCTTCGACGACATCCCCTTCCTGGTCGCCTCCGGTCTGAACAAGGACCGCGACCTGATCGTGATGGGCCAGCGCGGCAACCTCTACGACCAGCCGAACCTCGCCTGCCCCGAGGTCGACCGGTCCAACGAGAAGACCGTCGCGTTCGGTTGGGACGCGGCACAGGCGAAGGACCTCATGCTGAAGGCGTTCAAGGAGTGCCGGGACCGCCTGACGAAGGACGGGACCGACCTGAGCGCATACAACAGCACGGAGAACGCGGCGGACTTCGCCGATCTGCGCACCGCCCTCGACATCCCGCAGTGGAACGTCTACGGGTACTCGTACGGCTCCAACCTGGCCCTCACCTACCTGCGGCTGCACCCCCAGGGGATCCGCGCGGTGGCGATCGACTCGCTCAGCCCTCCGCAGGTCACGATCCTGCCCTGGGGATGGAGCAGCGCCAGGGAGGGCATCGACACGGTCTTCGACGCGTGTGCGGCCGAGCCCGCCTGCAAGAGCCGCTACCCCGACCTCCACAAGACCCTGAACGAGCAGGTGCGCAAGCTGGAAGCCCAGCCCCTGACGCTGGAGGCCCGTCCGGGCGGCGACGCGGACCCCGTGAAGGTCGTGCTCGACGGAGGCACCCTGCTGAACATGATGGTCGGCTTCAACGTCAAGCCGGTGGACCTCCCGGCAGCGCTCCAGGAGCTCAGCCAGGGCAATCCGCAGCGCTTCGCGCAGGGCCGCGCGAAGGACTCGGTGCAGCCCATCGGTCAGACCGCGCACGGGCTGACGCAGTCGGTGGCGTGCAGCGAGTGGGTACCGGGTACCGCGGAGTCCGACATAGTGGCCGCGGGGCGCAAGGCCTTCCCCGACTGGCCCGAGACGGTCCTGGCACAGACACCGCAGTTGCCCTTCGAGTACGACGTGTGCGGGGTCTGGAAGGTCGCGGACAACGCTGCCGAGCACCGGGTGGCCACCGTCAGCTCGGTGCCCGCGCTCGTCATTTCCGGAACGTTCGACATGAAGACGGGGGCGAGCTACGCGAAGGACGCGTCCCGCACCCTGTCCCGCTCCACTTCCGTGCTGATCCCCGGGATCGGGCACTGGGTGGTCCCCCAGTCGCCGTGCGCGCAGACCGTGCTGGCCTCGTTCCTGGCCCACCCGACCGCGCCCGACACGGATTGCGTGGCCGGTCTCACGCCGGCACCGTTCACGATCACCCCTGAGTGACCGGGAGGACAGATGGCTTCCCACCACGCGCCCCGTCATCGGCGCACCGTACGACGGATACGGGCGACCGCGGCCGGTGCGGCGACCGGGCTCCTCATCAGCGGCCTGCTCGCAACGCCCGCCCTGGCGCAGGACAACGGCGGGACCCCGATCGGAACGACCGCCGGGAAGGCGGGCGATGCCCGCTACGAGCCGGGCGCGTGCCCCAGGACACCAGAGCCGATCCCCGAGCTCAAGGGGGCCCGCTGCGGAACGCTCACCGTGCCCGAGAACCGCGCCGAGCCGGACGGTCGTACGATCAAGCTCGGCGTCGCGGTCGTGCCGGCCGTGGCGGCCGAGCCCAAACCCGACCCGATCGTGTGGCTGGCCGGCGGACCCGGCGACGACGCGGTCGGAGAGGCGAAGATGGCGGTCGACGGCGGCCTGAACCGCGACCGGGACCTCATCCTCATGTCCCAGCGGGGGACGTACTCGGCCGAGCCGAACGTCCTGTGCCCCAACATCGACGAGTTCAACGCCCGCGCGGTCGGCCTCGTCTACGACGCGCCGTCCACCGAGCGCCTCCACGTCGAGGCCACGAAGGCCTGCCGCGACAAGCTGGCGGCCGGCGGGATCGACATCGCCGCCTACAACGACACCGAGAGCGCAGCCGACTACGCGGACCTGAGGGCCGCGCTGGGCATCAAGGAATGGAATGTCTTCGGCATCTCCTACGGCACCCACTTGGCGCTCATCTACATGCGCCTGCACCCCGAAGGACTCCGGTCGGTCGGTATCGACGGCATCCTGCCGCCCTCCAGGGCGGGATCGGCCAATACCTGGAGCAGCGCCCGGCAGGGCTTCGACAGCCTGTTCAAGACCTGCGCCGACGACCCCGCCTGCAACCGCCGCTATCCGAACCTGTCGGCCACCTTCGACCGCCTCGTGCGCGAGCTGGAGGCGAAGCCGGTCACGACCACCGTCACCGTCCCCGGTCAAGCGAAGCCGGTGAAGGTCGTCCTGGACGGCGGAGCACTGGTCAACTGGATGACCTCCGCCACCCACGTGGCGCCCCAGGTACCCGCGGCCCTCGACGAACTCGCCAACGGCAAGCCGGAGCGGATCGCCCAGCAGTGGGCGGGCGGCAAGCTCAGCCCCCAGGCCATGGGCCGTACCGCCCACGGGCTCGTCTACGGCGTCTTCTGCAGCGAGTGGACACCGTTCGAGAGTCAGGAGGAGGCGCTCCGGGGAGGACAGGAGACGTTCCCGTCGTTCCCCCGCTCGGTACAGGAGCAGGCTCCGCAGCTCACCTTCCTCCGCGAGGACTGTGACGCGTGGGACGTTCCCGCGGCGGCGCGCTCGATCCGGGACGCGACGCGCAGCGACATCCCCACGCTCGCCATCTCGGGCGGCTTCGACTCCCAGACGGGCGCGGACAACGGCGCCTACGTCGCCCGCACGCTGAGCAATGCCACCGTCGTGACGGTGCCCTACCAGCCCCACGTGGTGTTCGCGACGTCGAAGTGCGCGCAAGAGATCACCCGGTCGTTCTTCAACACCCCGACCGCCCCGAACACCTCGTGCCTGAAGGGCCTTGAGCCGCCGGAGTTCGAGATCAGCCCCTGAAGGGGCCACGGCAGGGAAGAAGGTGGTCCGCGTGCACCGGAAAGCGGGGTTGTGTACGGCCGGGGGCGTCATGGTCGTGGTCGCGCTCTCCGGCGCCGTGGGCCCGCAGGCGTACGCGGCCGGCGACGACCGGGAGAAGCGCAGTGCGGAGGTTCTCCAGAAGCTGGTGCCCTCCGCCGACGGCCCGGGCTGTGCGGCCGCGGTCGGCAAGCGCGGGCAGGTCGCCTGGGAGGCGGGGAGGGGACAGGCGGACCTGGCGACCGGGCGTGCCATCACCTCGAAGACGCCCTTCGACATGGCATCGAACTCCAAGCAGTTCACCGCGGATTCCGTCCTCTTGCTGGCCGGGCGCCATCAACTCGCGCTGAACGACCCCCTGTCCAAGTACCTCGACAACCCGCCCGCCTGGACCCGGGACGTCACGCTGGGCGACCTGATGCGCCACACCAGCGGGATCCCCGACTACCAGGACCTGCTGGAGGACAAGGGCGTCGGGCTGACGGATCCGGCAGGGCAGCAGGAGGCGATCTCGGCCATCCTCGCCTCACGGCCGGAGGACCCGCTGGGCAAGCGGTTCTCGTACTCCAACTCCAACTACGTCCTCCTGGCCCGTGTCGTGGAAAAGGTCAGCGGCAAGCCGTTCGCCACGTTCCTCCAGCAGGAGTTCTTCACCCCGCTGGGCCTGAGCATGACCTTGTCCCCGGCGGTGGACGTTCCCGGCAAGGCCAAGTCGTACGACGAGAAGGACGGCTCCTTCACCCCCAATTCCTCACCCTGGAAGCAGTACGGGGACGGGTCCGTCCAGACCACTCCCGGAGAGCTCGTCCGCTGGGCCGACAACTACCGCACCGGCCGCATCGGCGGAGCGCAACTCCTCGCCGGAGTCACGGAGGGTGCGGTGAGCGTGGGCGACGTCCTGCGCCGGCGCGGCATCGAGGAGGGGCGGTACGGGGCCGGCATGCTCCTCCTCCCCGACAAGAGCCTGGTGCACCGCGGCGACTGGGAACAGTTCCACAGCACTTTCAAGGTGAGCCCGGACCGGAACACCGCGGTCACGGTGGTGTGCAACGCGGACGCACCCGACCACTTCCGCGCGGCGAACGAGCTGCTGGACATCTGGACCAAATGACAGCTCGGCCGGCGCCGGTTCAGAATGCCGCCATGACCGAACAGGAGCACGACCGGACAGCAGGGCGCTCGTTCCTGTCGACCGCCATGGAAGTGGCTCGACTGGTGGGCATCGGGGACGCGGCCGACGCCCCGGAGGCCGACCGTGCTCGGCGCCTGGCCTTTGCCGTGCGCAGGCCTCTGCTTGAACGCCCCTGCCTGCCCGAGGAGTTCTTCGCCCCGTTGATGGCCGCCTCCGTCTACGACCCGGATGCGAGCTTCTGCTGCTGGTTCGTCCAACCAGCGCTGTACGCATTCGGACGCCGCCGGGTCATGACGGCACTGCTCGACTACCTACGGACGGGCACGGACGCGGAGCAGGCGGGCGCCGAGCGGGCCTGGTACTGCGCCAATATGCGGCTGAACGCGGACCGGTCCCCCGCCTACGCACCCGACGGGACCCGCGATCCCGCCCTGGACGACTGCGACGACGTGGTGGAGGAGTGGCTGGAGGTCCGTCGGCGATCAGCGGCCTGACCGGGCCGCATCGGCGCCCGGGCCGCCGCTCCCCGTCGAAGCGCGGGTTTCGAGCAGCCAGTCGTGGCGGCGGACCGTGCCGGACGGGGCGCGGCCGGCGAGGACGTCGCCCAGGAGGTCGGCGCAGGCCCTGCCGTACTCGGCCGGGCGGAGGTCGATCGCGGTGATCGGCGGGTCGCAGCTCCGGGCGGCGACGCCGTCCACGCACGAGGCGAGCAGGAAATCGCCGCCGACGCTCCGGCCGAGCGCGGTAGCGGCCCGCAGCACGCCGGGGGCCGCCCCGTCTGGGGCGCAGATCACCGCGTCCACGGCCGGGTCGGCGGCCAGCAGGGCGCGGGTGCGGTCGCCGGCCTCGGCGGGGGTCGCGGCGAAGGGGACGGTGCGCACGGCGACGGGGATGCGGTGCTCCGCGCTCCAACTCGCGGCCGCCGTACGCAGGGCCTGGGCCCAGGAGGAGGTGGCTTCGGGTGCGAGCAGGGCGGGCGACTTCGCACCCCGTGCGTGCACGTGGTCGAGGAGGGCGCTGAGAGAGGCCGCGTTGTCGCAGACCACCGCCGCCGCGGGAGTGGGGCTGGGGCCCGGGTACCGCTCGCCGGTGACCACCGGGACTCCGGCGTCCAGGAGTTCCGGCAAGGCGGGGTCGCCGAGCTCGGGGTCGATGACGAGCAGCCCGTCGACACGGGAGGCGAGCGGCCCGTGCGCGCCGGCTGCCGAGCCGAGGAGGACCACGTCGAGGCCTTCCTCCTGGGCGCGCTCCACGGCCCCGAACGCGAGGTTCATGTAGTAGTCGAGCCGGGTGGCCGTCTGCGGCAGATAGAGGCCGATGGCGCCGGTGCTGGCCCGGCGCAGGCGCCGGGCCGCGCTGTTGGGGCGGTAGCCGAGCTGCTCGGCGACTTCCCGTACCCGGTCGCGGGTGGCTTCGGCCACCCGGCCGGAACCGTGGAGGGCGTCGGAGGCGGTGCTCTTGGAGACGCCCGCGGCGCGGGCGACGTCGAGCAGGGTCACGGTTCGGGCGGTCACGGTTCCGAATTCTAGGTGCTGCGCCCCCCGCCTTGCCGGAACGTTCCGGCATGGCCTACATTCACCCGTGCCGGAACGTTCCGGCATCCCGCAAGACCCACATCCCCGTGACCGAGGGCTACTACGAGGACCGCTGGTTCCGTCCCGGCCCGGCCGGGGCGGACGCGTTCCCCGTGGCCCTGGTCGACGAGGCCCGCTTCGGGCTGCCGACCTGCTGGGACCAGTGGTTCCCCGAGCTCGCCCGCGCCTACTCGCTGGCCGGCGCCGACATCCTGGTCTACCCGACGGCCATCGGCTCCGAGCCCGGCCACCCCGGCTTCGACACCCAGCCGATCTGGCAGCGCGTGATCACCGGCAACGCCGCCGCCAACGCCACCTTCATGGTCGTCCCGAACCGCATCGGCTCCGAGAACGGCCTCACCTTCTACGGCAGTTCCTTCATCGCCGACCCCTACGGCCGGGTCCTGGCCCAAGCCCCGCGCGACGAGGCCGCCGTACTGGTGGCCGACCTCGACCTGGACGCGCGCCGGGACTGGCTGGAGCTCTTCCCGTTCCTCGGCACCCGGCGCCCCGACGCGTACGCACCGCTGACCGAGGAACCCGGCGCCCGGACCGCGTAGGTCCGCGGAGGGGATCACGGCGTGCGGTGCGCCGTCCCGGGGCGCGGAAACCGCATGTGATCAGGGCCTCATCCGCTTGGTCCAGCAGTGCGCGGGCTGTAGCGTCACGGCGACATCGACATATAGCGACGACGGCGAGACGGAAGTCCGGTGTGAATCCGGCATGGTCGCGCCACTGTGTCCTGCGACGGCACTCCTCCTCGGAGTGGCGGCCGCGGCGAGTCAGACCCGAGGACCGTCGTCCTGTACCACCCTATGGGACGCGTTGTTCCCCGAGGAGGTTCCACCATGGCCGAGGCCGTCGCTTCCGCTGCCATACCCGCACCCGCCGTCTCCCCGTCGGCTCCGCTGCCCGTCCGGGCGGTCCTGCCCTGGGCGGTCTTCGTCGGCCTGCTGATGCTCGTGGCCCTGTACTTCGTCGGTGCGGAGCAGGGCGCCACCGCCGTGTTCTCCGGCGAGGGCGTGCACGAATGGGTGCACGACGGACGTCATCTGCTCGGCTTCCCCTGCCACTGAGAGGCACACGCACCATGTACGCCTCCACTGTCAGAGGTCTCCTGGTCCGCGGCATGCTCGCGGGCCTGATCGCCGGTCTGTTCGCCTTCGCCGTCGCCTACGTGGTCGGTGAGCCCCCGGTACGGGGGTCCATCGCCGTCGAAGAGGCCGCGGCCGCCAAGGAAGCCGCTCCCGCGGCCGGCCACGCCGGTCACGGCGGCGGCGAGGCCGCCCCCGCCGCCGAGGAGGAGGAAGAACTCGTCAGCCGGCCCGTGCAGTCCACGGTCGGCCTCGCCACCGGCGTCCTCGTCTACGGGGTCGCGCTGGGCGGCATCGCCTCCCTCGCGTTCTCCTTCGCGCTGGGCCGCGTCGGGCGCTTCAGCCCCCGGGCCACGGCCGCGCTCACCGCGGCGGCCGCCTTCGCCACCGCCTATCTGGTGCCGTTCCTGAAGTACCCGGCCACCCCGCCGGCGGTCGGCAACCCGGACACCATCGGGCAGCGCACCACGCTGTTCTTCCTGATGATCCTGCTCAGCGTCCTGCTCGGCGTCGGCGCGATCATCCTGGGCCGGCGGCTCGCCCCGCGACTGGGCAACTGGAACGCGACGTTGGCCGCCGGGGCGGGCTTCGTCGCCGCCACCGCGCTGGCCTTCCTCGTCCTTCCGGACAACAGCGACGCCGTGAAGCCCGATTTCCCCGCGGCCCTGCTGTGGGAGTTCCGGGTCGCGTCGATCTCCGTCCAGATCGTGCTGTGGGTCGTGTTCGGGGTCGTCTTCGGCCTCCTCGCGCAGCGACTGCTGGCCCACCGCACCGATGCTGCCGGGGCGCAGGCCCCCGCGCCGCGCGCGGTGTCGGCCGTCGGCTGACCCCGCGCGACAGCGCAGCCGGTCCGGGGCCGGACACCCATGGGTGTCCGGCCCCGGACCCGTTTCGGGGGTCAGGCGTTGTCGGCCGCGAGAGCGGAGCGGACCTCGCGGGCGGCGGCGACGAGGTTCTCCAGGGAGGCACGGGTCTCGGCCCAACCACGGGTCTTCAGTCCGCAGTCGGGGTTGACCCACAGCCGCTCGGCCGGGATGGCTTCCAGGCCGGTGCGCAGCAGACCGGCCGCCTCCTCGGCGCTGGGGACGCGCGGGGAGTGGATGTCCCAGACGCCGGGGCCCGCCTCGCGCGGGTAGCCGTGGGCGGCGAGTTCGCGGGCGACCTGCATGTGCGAGCGGGCGGCTTCCAGGCTGATGACGTCGGCGTCGAGGTCGTCGATGGCCTGGACGATGTCGCCGAACTCGGCGTAGCACATGTGCGTGTGGATCTGGGTGTCCGGCCGGACCCCGCTGGTGGTGAGCCTGAAGGACTCGGTGGCCCACGCCAGGTACTGCTCGTGGTCGGCGGCGCGCAGCGGCAGCGTCTCGCGCAGGGCCGGTTCGTCGACCTGGATCACCGGAGTGCCGGCCGCCTCCAGGTCTCCCACCTCGTCGCGCAGGGCGAGCGCCACCTGGCGGGCGGTCTCGCCGAGCGGCTGGTCGTCTCGTACGAAGGACCAGGCCAGCATGGTGACGGGGCCGGTCAGCATGCCCTTGACCGGCTTGGCCGTCAGGGACTGGGCGTAGGAGGTCCAGCGGACGGTCATCGGCTCGGGGCGGGAGATGTCCCCTGCCAGGACCGGCGGGCGGACGTAGCGGGTGCCATAGGACTGGACCCAGCCGTGCTGGGTGGCCAGGTAGCCCGTGAGCCGCTCGGCGAAGTACTGCACCATGTCGTTGCGTTCGGGCTCCCCGTGGACGAGGACGTCGATGCCGGTCTTCTCCTGGAAGGAGACCACTTCCTCGATCTCGCGCTTGATGCGTGCCTCGTAGCCCGCCGTGCCGATGCGCCCGGCGCGCAGGTCGGCGCGGGCCGCGCGCAGTTCGTCGGTCTGCGGGAAGGACCCGATGGTCGTGGTCGGCAGCAGCGGCAGGCCCAGGTGCGCCCGCTGGGCGGCTGCCCGGTCGGCGTACGGCTGGGAGCGGCGGCCGTCGGCGTCGGTGACGGCCGCGGTGCGGGCCCGGACGGCCCGGTCGTGGGTGATGGCCGATGCGGCGCGGGAGGCCAGGTCGGCCCGGTTCGCGGCGAGTTCGGGTGCGATGGAGTCCGTGCCTCCGGTGAGCCCTCGGGCCAGGACGGAGACCTCCCGGGTCTTCTGCCGGGCGAAGGCGAGCCAGCGGCGGACCTGCGGATCGATGTCGCGCTCGGCGGAGGCGTCGAGCGGGACGTGCAGCAGGGAGCAGGAGGCGGCGACGTCCACCCGGTCGGCGAGGCCCAGGAGCGTGCCGAGGGTGGCCAGCGACTTCTCGAAGTCGTTGATCCAGATGTTGCGGCCGTTGACGACACCGGCCACCAGCCGCTTGCCCGGCAGCCCGCCGACCGCCGCGAGGTCCTCCAGGTTGGCGCTGCCCGCCTCGGTGAAGTCGAGCGCCAGGCCCTCGACGGGGGAGGCGGCGAGCACCTGGAGGGCCTGGCCGAGCCGGCCGAAGTACGAGGCGACGAGCAGCTCGGGGCGGTCGGTCAGGGCGCCGAGGTCGCGGTAGGCGCGGGCGGCGGCCTTCAGCTCGGCCGGGGTGCGGTCCTGCACCAGGGCGGGCTCGTCGAGCTGGACCCACTGCGCCCCGGCGGCCCGCAGGGCTGCGAGGACCTCGGCGTAGACGGGGAGCAGCCGGTCCAGCAGCGCCAGCGGCTCGAAGTCCGCTGCCACGCCGGGGGCCGGCTTGGCCAGCAGCAGGTACGTGATCGGGCCGACGAGCACCGGGCGGGCGGTGTGGCCGAGCGCGAGGGCCTCCTCCAGCTCGGCGACCTGCTTGGCCGGGTCGGCGGTGAAGACGGTGTCGGGGCCGAGCTCGGGGACCAGGTAGTGGTAGTTGGTGTCGAACCACTTGGTCATCTCCAGCGGGGCCACGTCCTGGGTGCCGCGCGCCATCGCGAAGTAGCCGTCGAGCGCGTCGGCGGCCACGGCCGTGCGGTGCCGCCCGGGGACTGCGCCGACCATGACACTGGTGTCCAGTACGTGGTCGTAGTACGAGAAGTCGCCGGTCGGGACCTCGCTGATGCCGGCGTCGGCCAGCTGCTGCCAGTGGGAACGGCGCAGTCCGGCCGCGGTCTCCCGGAGGGCGTCTGCGGTGACCCGGCCCTTCCAGTAGCCCTCGATCGCTTTCTTCAGTTCGCGGTTCTGACCCTGGCGGGGGTAGCCGTACACGGTGGCTCGTGCTGCCGCGGCTGCGGGCTTCGCTGTCACGGAACTCTCCTTCGCGAGATGTGTCCAGAACATCCCGGACGACGGGACGCGGACGCGAAGGGACGACAGAACGTGCGGACCACGCCGCGGGAGGAAACACCGCACGTGCCGCTCGCTGTGTACGCCGACCCGCCCACGAGGTCACCGGGATATCCGCCCGCGGAATACGTCCGCGTGCGGGCAACGGGCAGGTCTTCGGACTCGCGGGCACGCCTGCCGGTCTCCCGGCGGGCACCTACTGGCCGTCGCTTCCCAGGACCGTTGTCCGGTCCCAGTGCGTATGACGGCGGTCGTTCCCGCTCACCGCTGCGGGGCAGTCCCGGATTCCCACCGGGTTCCCTCTTACGACGCATCCCGCCTGGCGGACGGGGCGAACCAGCTGCATCGGCCACCTTAAGGGATGTCCCGCGGTCCCCGTCCCCGGCCCCGTGTCCCGGTTCCCGGTTCCCGGCGGGAGGGGCGTCAACGCGGCGCGCACGCACGTGCGGTGGGGTACGGCGACACCACTCGCCGTACCCCACCGTTCCCGCGCACCTCCGGGCACCCTCGGCCCGGAGACCTGCCGGGGCCCCTCAGCCCCGGCCGTACGTGTGGAACCCGCGGCCGCTCTTGCGGCCGAGGAGCCCGGCCTGCACCATCCGCTGGAGCAGCGGGGGCGGGGCGTAGAGCGGTTCCTTGAACTCCTCGTAGAGGGATTCCGCGATGGCCGCGACCGTGTCCAGGCCGATGAGGTCGGCGAGCTTGAGCGGACCCATCGGGTGGGCACAGCCCAGTTCCATGCCGGCGTCGACGTCTTCGGCACTGGCGAAGCCGGATTCGGCCATCCGGACGGCCGACAGCAGGTAGGGGATCAGCAGGGCGTTGACGACGAATCCGGCCCGGTCCCGGGAGCGGACCGTGGTCTTGCCCAGGGTTTCCCCTGCGAAGGCCTCCACGGCGGCGAGGGTGTCCGCCGAGGTGTGGAGGGAGGACACGACCTCGACGAGCGGCAGTACGGGCACGGGGTTGAAGAAGTGCAGGCCCACCACCCTGTCGGCGCGTCCGGTCGCCATGCCCAGGCGCATGATGGGGATCGCGGAGGTGTTCGTGGCGAGGACCGCACCGGGGTCCGCGACGATCTTGTCGAGGGCGGTGAAGATCTCGGTCTTGACGTCGGGGTTCTCGGTGACCGCCTCGACGACCAGCTGGCGGTCGGCGAGATCCTCCAGGTCCCCCGTGAACAGCAGTCGGGCCAGCGCGTCCTCCGCGGAGAGGCGGTCCAGCTTGCCCCGCTGGACGGCGCGCTCCAGGGAGACGGCGATCCGCTCCCGGGCGGCGAGAGCGGCCGCGGCGTCCGACTCGGCGACGACGGTGTCCAGACCGGCCCGGGCGCACACCTCGGCGATGCCGGCGCCCATCCGGCCCCCGCCGACGATGCCGACGCGCCGGATCGGGCTCGGCCGTACCGCGGCGTTCACGCGTTCACCTGCGCGGTGAGGGCGGCGCTGCGGACGAGGTGGCGGGTGTAGGCCTCGGGCGTGAAGAAGGCGGGGAGTCGGCCCGACAGTGCCGTGTCCACGAAGACCTCGCGCGCTTCGAGGACGAGTGCCTCGGGGTCCTCGGCTTCCAGGGCGGCGCATTCGGCGTCGAGGAGGTCGATGACCGTGCCCCGGTCCACCCGGTCGTGGCGGAGCCACTGCCAGATCTGGACGCGGGCGATCTCCGCGGTCGCGGCGTCCTCCATGAGGCCGTTCAGCGCGACGGCGCCGCTGCCGCGCAGCCATGCGTCGAAGTAGCGCAGGGCAACGGCCACGTTGGAGCGGATGCCCTCGGAGCTCGGCGGGGCGGCGATCCGGCGGACGGACAGCAGGTCGGCGGCGGCCACCTCGACGTCCTCGCGGGTCCGCTCCAGCTGGTGGGGCCGGTCCCCCAGGACGTTGCCGAAGACCTCCCGGCAGACGGGGACGAGCCCGGGGTGTGCGACCCAGGAGCCGTCGAAGCCGTCCTCGGCCTCCCGCTCCTTGTCGAGCCGTACCTTCGCCAGGGCCGCGGTGTTGGCCTCCGCGTCCCGGCTCGGGACGTGGGCGGCCATCCCGCCGATGGCGTGGGCCCCGCGCCGGTGGCAGGTCCGTACGAGGAGCTCCGTGTAGGCCCGCATGAAGGGGGCGGTCATGGTGACCGCGGCCCGGTCCGGGAGCTGGAAGTCGGTGCGGTGGCCGAAGTTCTTGATCAGGCTGAAGAGGTAGTCCCAGCGGCCGGCGTTCAGGCCCGCGCTGTGGTCGCGCAGCTCGTGGAGGATCTCCTCCATCTCGAAGGCCGCCGTGATCGTCTCGATGAGGACGGTCGCGCGGACCGTGCCGCGGGGAATCCCGAGGAGGTCCTGGGCGTACAGGAAGATGTCGTTCCACAGGCGGGCCTCGTACCGGTTCTCCAGCTTGGGGAGGTAGAAGTACGGGCCGTGGCCGGCGTCGATCTGGCGCTGGGCGCAGTGGAAGGAGTACAGCCCGAAGTCGACCAGCGATGCCGGGACGGGGCGGCCGTCGATCTCCAGGTGCTCTTCGAGGAGGTGCCATCCCCGCGGGCGCACCATGATCGTGGCGAGCTCTTGCCCGAGGCGGTACTCCTTGCCCTCGGGGGTGGTGAAGTCGATGCGGCGCTCGATGGCATCGAGCAGGTTCAGCTGGCCGCCGATGACGTTGCCCCAGGTGGGGGCCGTCGCGTCCTCGAAGTCCGCCATCCACACCCGGGCGCCGGAGTTGAGGGCGTTGACCGCCATGCGGCGCTCCGGCGGGCCGGTGATCTCGACCCTGCGGTCGGTGAGCCCGGGTGCGGGCGCAGCGACCCGCCAGCCGGTGTCGGTACGGACGGCCGCGGTGGCGCGGGAGAAGTCGAGGGGCGATCCGGAGGCCAGGTGGGCGGAGCGGCGGCGGCGCTCCTTGAGGATCTCCAGGCGGCGGCCGGCGAACGCGCCGTCCAGCCGGCCGAGGAACTCCAGGGCCTCGGGGGTCAGGATCTCCTCGTGGCGCTCACCCGGCGCGCCGAGGACCCGGACACTGCCGGTCAGGGGCGTGAATGACATGCGGTTCTTCTCCTCGGCGTGGGGCGGCGGGCGCCCGGGGCGGGAAGGGCCCCGGGCGCCGTCGGACGGCAAACGGCTGGACCTGGGCGGGTGTTCTAGTGGAACTGCTCTTCCTCGGTGGAGCCGGAGAGCGCGGTGGTGGAGGAGGCGGGGTTGACGGCGGTGGAGACGAGGTCGAAGTAGCCGGTGCCGACCTCGCGCTGGTGCTTGACGGCGGTGAAGCCCTGCGCCTGCGCGGCGAACTCCCGCTCCTGGAGGTCGACGTAGGCCGTCATGCCGTGCTCGGCGTAGCCGCGGGCCAGGTCGAACATGCCGTGGTTGAGGGAGTGGAACCCGGCGAGCGTGATGAACTGGAAGCGGTAGCCCATCGCGCCGAGTTCGCGCTGGAACTTGGCGATCTGGTCGTCGTCCAGGGCGGCCTTCCAGTTGAAGGAAGGCGAGCAGTTGTAGGCCAGCATCTGGTCCGGGTACTGCGCGTGGATCGCCTCGGCGAACTCGCGGGCCTGCTCCAGGTCCGGGGTGCCCGTCTCGACCCAGATGAGGTCGGCGTACGGGGCGTAGGCGAGGCCGCGGGCGATGACCGGGGCCATGCCGTTCTGCACGCGGTAGAAGCCCTCCGCGGTGCGCTCGCCCGTCACGAACCGGGCGTCGCGCTCGTCGACATCGCTGGTCAGGAGGTTGGCGGCGAGGGCGTCGGTACGGGCGATGATCACGGTCGGGGTGTCGGCGATGTCGGCGGCGAGGCGGGCCGCGTTCAGGGTGCGGATGTGCTGGGAGGTGGGGACGAGGACCTTGCCGCCGAGGTGGCCGCACTTCTTCTCGGAGGCGAGCTGGTCCTCGTAGTGGATGCCGGCGGCGCCGGCGGCGATCATCGCCTTGGTCAGCTCGAAGGCGTTCAGCGGGCCGCCGAAGCCGGCCTCCGCGTCCGCGACGATCGGCGCCAGCCAGTCGGTCGTGTCGCTGCCGCCCTCGGCGGTGGCGATCTGGTCGGCGCGCAGCAGCGCGTTGTTGATCCGGCGGACCACCTGCGGGACCGAGTTGACCGGGTACAGGGACTGGTCGGGGTAGGTGTGCCCGGCCTGGTTGGCGTCGGCGGCGACCTGCCAGCCCGAGAGGTAGATCGCCTGGAGGCCGGCGCGCACCTGCTGGACGGCCTGACCGCCGGTCAGCGCGCCGAGCGCGTGGATGTAGTCCTGTTCGTGGAGCTGGCGCCACAGCCGCTCGGCGCCGCGCCGGGCCAGGGTGTGCTCCTCGCGGATGCTGCCGGACAGCCGGACCACGTCCTCGGCCGTGTAGGTGCGCTCGATGCCCGACCACCGCGGGTCGTCCGCCCACCGCTGTGCCAGCTTCTCGGCCGCTGCCGTCGTGTTCGCCTGTGCCATGACCGTCACCGTTTCCATCCGTGGATCGTCGCTTGTTGCTGGTCCTGCCAATGCCGTCCATCAGCCGTTCGGGGCATTGGCACTCCGTGCCTTCATAACCTGAGTAACCTGCGCAGCCTGAGCAAAAGGTGCGGCCCGCCGAACCTGCCCGTAGGCCGGAGCTGAGCAATGCTGCCGGTTCCGGCTGGCCGCAGGACTGACTCTGACACTGGCACCTGGTGCCATCAAGGAGGTGTATGTGCCAAGCTTTGCGAATCTTCGAGACCGGATTTGCCAAGCTTGCGAAGGTCTCGCGGCGGTGCGGGGCCCCTATGCTGGCCGGGCCCGTCCAACGGTGGAGGAGTCCGGTGAGCAAGACGTATGCGGGGGCGCGGCTGCGCAGACTGCGTGAGGAACGCCGCATGACCCAGGCCGATCTGGCGAGGGTGCTGGGCATCTCCCCCAGCTACCTGAACCAGATGGAGCACGACTCGCGCCCGCTCACCGTGCCGGTGCTGCTGCGGCTCACCGAGGCCTTCGGGGTGGACCCCGGCTTCTTCGCGGAGCGCGACACCAGCCGCATGGTCGCGGACCTGCGCGAGGCGCTCGCCCAGCAGGTGGCCGAGAACCGCGTCTCCCCCTCCGACCTGGCGGAGTTGGCCACCCGGATGCCGGCGGTCGCATCCGTACTGCTGGACCTCGGCCGGCGGAGCCAACTGCTGGCCGAGCGGCTCACCGACGCCGCCGACGGGCGGGACGCGGTGGCCGATGCTCCGCGCTCACCGCACGAGGAGATCCGCGAGTTCTTCTACCGCCGCCAGAACTACCTCCACGACACCGACCTCGCCGCGGAGGCGCTGGCCCGGGAGATCGGCATCCGCCCCGGGGACGTCATCCGCGCCCTGACCCGCCGCCTCACCGACCGGCACGGCATCCGCATCACCACCGAGTCCGACCGGCTGCACCGCTACGACGCCGGCACCCGGACCCTCCACCTGTCGAACCGCCTCCGCCCGGGACAGCAGGCCTTCCGCATGGCCACCCAGCTCGCCCTGACCGAGTACGGGGAGGAGCTCGACCGGCTCGCCGCCGAGGACTTCCCGCCCGACTCCCCCGCCCGCGCTCTGGCCCGCATCGGCATCGCCAACTACTTCGCGGCCGCGCTGATCCTCCCGTACACGGCCTTCCACACCGCGTCGGAGCAGTTCCGCTACGACATCGAGCGGCTCACGGACCACTTCGGCCTCGGCTACGAGACGGTCTGCCACCGCCTCAGTACGCTCCAACGTCCCAGGCTGCGCGGGGTGCCCTTCTCATTCGTCCGTGTGGACCGGGCCGGGAACATGTCGAAGCGGCAGTCCGCCACCGGATTCCACTTCTCCCGCGCGGGCGGCACCTGCCCGCTGTGGAACGTGTACGAGGCCTTCGCCGCGCCCGGCCGCATCCACGTCCAGGTCGCCGCGATGCCCGACGGGCAGCGGTACTTGTGGACCGCCCGCGCCGTCACCCGCCACCGCGGCGGCTGGGGCGAGCCCGGCAAGACCTTCGCGATCGGCCTGGGCTGCGAGATCCGCCACGCCTCCCGGCTCGTGTACGCCGACGGCCTCGACCTGGACAACACCGCCGCGGCCACACCCATCGGCATGGGCTGCCGGCTCTGCGAACGCCTCGACTGCCCCCAGCGGGCCGTCCCGCCCCTCGGCCGCACCCTCGCCGTCGACGAGAACAGCAGCACCTTCATCCCCTACCCCGTCACCGCCCCTCCGAGGACCCGCCCGGTCTGAGTCAGCTCGCAGGGACAACTCCCGCACCCCACCGCACAATTCGGCTCGATCGGGCAGCGCCGCTTTCACACCGCCTCCACGACCCGCGAGTGCGCCGGGAACGACTGTTCGGAGCGGTTCGGGCGGCCGTTCCGGACACCACCGGGCGGGCGGCGCCGACGGCCCCGAGAACGGCCGTCGTCACAGGTCACGAGGCATACCGCCCTCGCCCTGGCACCCGCGGGCCGGAACCCCTCGGCGGATCCGCCTTCGCAACTTGAGCGCAAATTACACACATCCCCTCACCGGACGGGCCCCGATGCTCTAGATTGACCCGTGCCTCAGATGCTTGGACACAAGGCGACAAATAATGATCTATAGGTTTGGCGCTACGTACATCAAGCGGTCGCATCCTCTGCACCGAACGTTCAAGTGATCAATTCCTGAGCCCGGGGGGGCTAGTGGATCATCCGAATTTCCGACGGGTTCCCGCGTGCCTCGGCACTCCGGTAGAACGTCCGGGTCCGCTGCCGCCCGAGTGGGTGTTCAAGTAGCGCTGCAGTAGCCGGTACGCCATGCGGGGGGGCGGGGCCTCCCCATGGAGAAACAGTGTGAGGCGAACACTCCGAACCACTGGTGGCCTGGGGGGGTCCTGTGCAGCAGAGGGAATTAGTCAACCCGTTTCCGGCGGCGCGCGGGCGGCCTGCGAACGGGACGATGAGCCGGCCCGCGATCGACTGGGAACAGCGGTACCGCCGGACCGTGATCACCAGTGACACCGTGGCCACCGCCTTCGTGGTGGCGGCGATCGGCGTCTTCTTCGGATCCAGGGACGCGGCGAACTGGCACGAGAAGTGGGGAATCCTCGCATTCGGCACCGAGTTACTGGTGCTGGGGACACTGGCGCTGAGCCGGTCGTGGGCGCCGGCCGTACTCGGCCAGGGCGGCGCCGAGGAGTTCCGCAGGCTCGGACGCTCACTCTTCACGGCGACCGTCGTACTCGCGCTCGGCGGGATCGCCCTCACCTCGCGCAACATCAGGCTCTGGATCTTCGTCGCGATCCCCGCGATCGCACTCATCACCATGACGGCGCGGTACCTGCTGCGCCTCTGGCTCCACAAACAGCGCAAGGCGGGACGGTGTCTGCGACCGGTGCTCGCCGCCGGGAGCCTGGCCACCCTGCGCGACCTGATCACCCGGACCCGCAAGTTCCCCCAGCTCGGCTGGCGGGTGGACGCGGTGTGCACGACGGACGGTCTCGGGCTCGACGGCGACCAACTCGACGGCGTGCCGGTCGTCGGCCGGCTGACGGACGTCGCGGGCCACGTCCACCGCGACGGCTACCGCGTCGTCGCCGTCACCCCGGACCCGCACTGGTCACCGAACCGGCTGCAACGGCTGGCCTGGAACCTCGAAGGCAGCGACGCCGAAATGGTCGTGGCCCCGGTGCTGATGGAGGTGGCCGGTCCGCGGCTGCACATCGACGCCGTACTCGGGATCCCGCTGCTGCGCGTCAGCATGCCCGCCTTCACCGGGGGCCGCCGGGTCGTCAAAAGGGTCGTCGACCGGCTGGGCGCCGCGATCCTGCTGCTGCTGTTCGCGCCGCTGATGGCGTTCGTCGGGCTGCTCGTCCTGGCGGACAGCCGGGGCGGGGCGTTCTACCGCCAGCGCAGGGTCGGCAAGGACGGCCAGGAGTTCACCCTGCTCAAGTTCCGCACCATGGTCGCCGGGGCCGACGGGGCACGTGCCGAGCTGGCCGAGCTCAACGAGGGCGCCGGCCTGCTGTTCAAGCTCCGCCGGGATCCGCGGGTGACCCGGGTGGGAGCAGTACTGCGCCGGTACTCGATCGACGAGCTCCCGCAGCTCCTCAACGTGCTCACGGGATCGATGTCGCTCGTCGGCCCGCGGCCTCCGCTGCCGGAGGAGTCCGCCGCGTACGGCCCCGACATCCGGCGGCGCCTGCTGGTCAAGCCCGGGCTCACCGGCCTGTGGCAGGTCAGCGGCCGCAGCGACCTGCCGTGGGAGGAGGCGGTCCGGCTGGACCTGAAGTACGTGGAGGACTGGTCGCTCGCCCTGGACATGGTGATTTTGTGGAAGACCTTCCGCGCGGTGCTCCAAGGGCAGGGGGCGTACTGATGCGCGCAGGGTGCAGTCCGGTCAGCTCGCGGACAGCAGGCCAACAGGGCCTGTCTGGGGGGAGGAACGGGTCATGAAGGTCAGCGTCTTAGGGCTCGGCTACGTGGGCTGCGTGTCGGCCGCGTGCCTGGCCAGCTTGGGCCACGAGGTCATCGGGGTGGACGTGAACCAGGTGAAGGTCGACCTGGTCAACGACGGCAAGGCCCCGGTGGTCGAGGAGCGGATCGGCGAGCTCATCGCCGAGGTCGTACGGACCGGGGCGTTGCGCGCCACCGCCGACGTCCGCGAAGCGATCATGAACAGCGAGGTGTCGCTGGTCTGCGTGGGCACGCCGTCGGAGCCCAACGGCAGCCTGTGCACGACGTACTTGGAGCGGGTCACCGAGCAGATCGGTGCCGCGGTGGCCGAGCGGGGCGGGCGGCAGACCGTGGTGTTCCGCAGCACCATGCTTCCGGGCACCTGTCTGAACCTGCTGGTACCGATCCTGGAGAAGTACATCGGCGGCACGGCCGGGGTGGACTTCGGCGTCGCGGTCAACCCGGAGTTCCTGCGGGAGGGCACCAGCGTGCGGGACTTCTTCGACCCGCCCAAGACCGTCATCGGCGAGCTCGCCGCGGCCGACGGCGACGTGGTGGCGGCGCTGTACGAGGGACTGCCCGGCGAGGTGTTCCGGGTGCCGGTCCCGACGGCCGAGGCGATCAAGTACGCGGACAACGCGTTCCACGGCCTCAAGATCGGCTTCGCGAACGAGCTGGGCGCCGTGTGCCAGGCGCTCGGGGTGGACTCGCACCAGGTGATGGACGTGTTCCTGGCCGACCGCAAGCTCAACATCAGCTCCGCCTACCTGCGGCCCGGCTTCGCCTTCGGAGGCTCCTGCCTGCCCAAGGACTTGCGCAGCCTGGTGCACGCCGCGCGGCAGGCCGACGTATCGGTGCCGATCCTCGCCCACGTACTGCCCTCCAACTCCGAACACCTGCAACGCGCGGTGGAGTTGGTCGAGCGCACCGGCAGGCGCCGGGTCGGCCTCTTCGGGCTGTCCTTCAAACCCGGCACCGACGACCTGCGCGAGAGCCCGCTCGTCGAGCTGGCGGAGCGGCTCTTCGGCAAGGGCTACGACCTGCGGATCTACGACCCCAACGTCAACCTCTCGCGGCTGCTCGGCGCGAACCGCGAGTACGTCGAAACACGGCTGCCGCATCTCGCGAAGCTCCTCGCGGAGTCCATTGACGAGGTGCTCGAACATGCCGAGGTGTGCCTCGTCGGGACCGGGGATCCGGACGTGCTGTCCGCGCTGCCCCGGCCCGACGGTGACGGCCCGGTGATCGTCGATCTCATCCGCCTTCCCGACGCCGAGGCGCGCCGGGCCGAACCGGGATACATGGGCCTTGCTTGGTAACGCGGACAGCGGTGACGGCCTCGGCCGCCGCGCGCTGATCCTGGTGGAGAACCTGTCGGTGCCCTTCGACCGGCGGGTGTGGCAGGAGTGCACGACCCTGCGCGACGCGGGCTGGACGGTGCACGTCATCTGCCCCCAGGGGGAGAAGCGGGACACGGAACCGGAGGCGGAGATCGACGGGGTGCGCATCCACCGCTACCCGTTGCGCGCCGCCACCGGGGGGCCGGCCGGCTACCTCCAGGAGTACGGAACGGCGCTGTGGCACACGCTCCGGCTGGCCCGCAAGGTCGGCCCGGTCGACGTGGTCCACGCCTGCAACCCGCCCGACCTGCTGTTCCTGCCGGCCCTGTGGCTGAAGCGGCGGTACGGGACGCGGTTCGTCTTCGACCAGCACGACCTGGTGCCCGAGCTGTACCTCTCCCGGTTCGACCGCGGCAAGGATCTGCTCTACCGCGCCGTGTGCGCGCTGGAACGGCGTACCTACCGGGCCGCCGACGTCGTGCTCGCCACGAACGAGAGCTACCGCGACGTCGCGGTGCGCCGTGGCGGCCGGAAACCGGCGGACGTCTTCGTGGTGCGCAGCGCGCCCGACACCGACCGGTTCCAGCCGGTGCCGCCCGAGCTGGAGCTGAAGCGCGGAAAGCCCCATCTGCTGTGCTACCTCGGTGTCATGGGTCCGCAGGACGGCGTCGACTACGCCTTGCGGGCCCTGGCGAAGCTGCGTGACGAGCTCGGACGGACCGACTGGCATGCGGTGTTCGTGGGCGGCGGAGACACCTTCGACGCGATGGTGGAGCTGTCCCGGCAGCTCGGGCTCTCGGAGCAGGTGGAGTTCACCGGGCGCATTCCGGACGCCGACCTGGCGCGCTACCTGTCCACCGCGGACGTGTGCCTCTCCCCCGACCCGCGCAATCCGCTCAACGACGTGTCCACCATGAACAAGGTCCTGGAGTACATGGTGATGGGCCGGCCCATCGTCTCGTTCGACCTCCGGGAGGCGCGGGTCTCCGCCGGTGACGCCGCCGTCTACGCACCCGCCAACGACGAGTCCGAGTTCGCCGGGCTCATCGCGCTGCTGCTGGACGATCCGGAGAAGCGGGCCCAGATGGGCAAGATCGGCCAGGAGCGGATCGGCGGGCCGCTCTCCTGGCGGAACTCGCAGGCGTCGCTGCTCGCCGCCTACGCCGCCGCCTGCCGTGACCGGGCTCCGGTGTCGGCGGGCAACCCGGACCGGGCAAGGCGGAGGCCGCGTCGTTGAGCGATGACACGATACGCCTGGTCACGATCGGACGGATCATCCGCCGGCGCTGGCGGCTCCTCACCATCCTCACCGTGGTGGGCGCACTCGTCGGCTACGGCACCTCCGTGCTGTTCCCGCCGCGCTACACGACGTCGGCGTCGGTACTGCTGCCGGGGGCGTGGGAGGAGCGCGAGCTGCTGACGCAGGCGGAGATCGCGACCAGTTCGGTGGTGGTCGACCGGGTGGCCGCCACCATCGGCTGGCCCCAGGTCCGCGGCAGCGGGCTGCGGGATCAGGTGAGCGCCAAGGCTTCCGACGGGAACATCATCAAGATCTCGGGCACGGCCGACACCCCGGAGCGCGCACAGCAGCTCTCCGACCAGGTGGCCCGGCAGTTCGTCACGTTCGCCGCGCGGATCGCGGGGGACGACACCGACCCCGACGCGGCGGCGGGGCCCGAGGCCCTGCGGCAGCTGGTGGTGCAGACCAGCCGCCGCATCACCGAACTGGCCGATGCGGCCGGTGCGGGGCAGACCGTGGAGAGCGTGCAGACCCGTACCGAGCTCACGAAGCTGCGCACCGCGCTGCAGGAGGCCGTCAACAAGCTGGAGCAGGTCGACCCGGCCACCGAGAAGGCCAACATGGTCGTCATGGGGCCGGCCGCCCGGCCGACCGGCGAGGCACCGCCCACGAGCATCCAGCTCGTCGTCGCGGGGGCGCTGCTGTCCTTCCTGCTCGCGGTCATCGGCCATCTCACCGCCGCACGGATGAGCCGCCGACTGCGCACCGAACCGGAGATCGCCGCGGCGCTGGGCTCGCCGCTGCTGGGTACCGTCGACGTACCCGGTGAACGGAACGCGAACCGGCCGGAAGGCCGTGGCCTCGCGGCCCGGATCCGCCGGCTGCTGGGCACCGACGTCCGGTGGGACGTTCCGGCCCCGCAGACCTCCGGCGACGAGGCCAGCAGGCAGCTCCGCTACCGGCGGGTCTGCGCCCGCCTGCGGGACCGGCTGCCGGCGCCCCGGCGGCTGCTGGTCGTCGTCCCGGACGGCGACGACACCGCCCGCCGGGCCGCCGGGCAGCTCGTGACCGAGGCGGGGGGCGATCCTTCCGTGCTGCGGGTGGTGGAGGTTTCGGTGTCCCGGCCGATGGTGCCGGACCGCGAGGGCGAATCCGGTGCCCTGCTGGTGCTCAGCGCGGGGAGCTGGACCGCGGCGGAGCTCGCCGGGATCGCCGAGGCCTGTGCGGACGCCGAGTACGAGATGGTCGGCGCCGTCCTCGCCGGCACGGTCCGGACCCGTCCGACGCGGTCCGCCGGACACCCCCGGGATGCCGCCGCGCCGGCGCTCGCGGTTGGCGACGACGCGAGGCGAGGTTCGGTGTGACGACGAGTACGACTCCGGAGCCCTCGGCCGCGGTTCCGCTGCTGGACCTCCAGGCGCTGGTCGTCGCGGTGCGCAGGCGCCGCCGGCTGTGGTCCTCCATGGCGCTGCTGGGGCTGCTCCTCGGCGCGGCCGTGGCGGTCCTCCTGCCGCCGCCGCCGACCGCGGTGACCAAGGTGCTGGTGGCGCATCAGGCGGACCAGCCGAACGACCCCGGAACCCTGATCCGCACCGATGTCGCGCTGCTGCAGACCACGCGGATCGCCGGCAACGCCCTGCAGTCCCTGAATTCCTCCGAAAAGCCCGAGGACTTCATGGAGGACTACGCGGGCATCGGCCTGACCAACAACCTGCTGCAGATCACGGTGACCGGTGGCAGCGACACCGAGGCGGTGGCCCGCGGCAAGGCGCTGGCCGATGCGTTCGTCGCGGACCACGTCAAGCGGATACAGGAAGCCGCGGACGCCCAGGCCAAGACCCTGATCGAGCAGCGTGACCGGATGCAGGACGAACTCGCCCAGGTCAACAAGGCGATCGGGGACGGATCGAGGGAGACCGGGCCGAAGGCGTCGGCGAACACCGAGTCGCTCTTCGCCCGCCGCGCCGAACTCACCGCGCGGATCGCCGACTTCGGCCAGCGCGCCGCGGAGGCGCGCGTCGGCACGCCCCAGCTGATCGCCGGCACGCAGATCGTGGACGCACCGCGCGCCCTGCGGCACTCCCTGCCCAGGACCGCTGCCACCAACGCCGCGATCGGCATGGTCCTCGGGCTCGTCCTCGGGCTCGCGGTGGCCGCGATCGGCACCGTGGTGGCGGACCGCCCCGTGCTGCGTCGCGACATCGCGGCGAACCTCGGCGTCTCGGTCATCGCGGAGCTCCCCGGCCGGTCGCCCCGGCTGTGGCGGCGCCGACGGGTCCGGGCGGCACGCGAACGGCTCACCGCGTTCCTGACCCGGACCGTGCGCGGCTCCGCGGAACCGGTGTCGCTGCTGGAGCTGGGCTGTGCGCGCAGTACGGGCGCGATCGCCCTGGACCTGGCCGGGGCACTGGGGGCGGAGGGACCGGTGGTCGTCGTCGACGCGCTGCCCGGCATGCAGCTCGCCAACCGCCGCCGCCCGAAGCCGGGAGACCCGACCGTGGTCGGCGGCGAGCGTGCCGCCGCCGTGCCGGAGCAGGGGCAGGGGCAGGAGCGCCGGCTCGGCGTCGGATCGGTGGCGCCCGGCACGGCGTGGACCGACCTCCAGTACCTCGGCACCCGGACCGTGCTCGTCGTACGCGCCGGGCACGGCAGCGCCGCATGGCTGCACACCGTGGCGCGGCAACTCGCGGACCAGCGCATCGCGGTGATCGGTGCGGTGCTGATCGACCCCGATCCGCGTGACCGGACCGACGGCACGCTGTGGGACGGGCCGCATGGCGCGCCGCGCGGCCAGAACGAACCGCCGGCCCGGCAGAACGGGACGGGCCGGCGGCGGGCGGAGCGGACGCCGACATGGGCGGCACGGGTCCCGGACAGCGACCAGGAGGCGCAGTAGCACATGTGTGGCATCGCAGGTACCTACCTATGGCCGGACGGGAAGGCCGTCACCGACCGGCTCACCGACACCCTCGCCCATCGCGGTCCGGACGGGGCCGGCCGGTACGGCCATCCCGTCGGTGACGGCGAAGTGCACCTCGGGCACCGCCGGCTGGCCATCATCGACCTGTCCGAGACCGGCGCCCAGCCGATGGCCTCGGACGGCCTCGTCCTGACGTACAACGGCGAGCTGTACAACGCGCCCGAGCTGCGCGCCGAGCTGGCCGCCTCCGGGGTGCGCTTCCGCGGCACCTCCGACACCGAGGTGCTGCTGGAGGCCTGGCGGCGCTGGGGCACGGACTGCCTGCCCCGGCTGCGCGGCATGTTCGCCTTCGGGATCTTCGACGAGCGGACCGGAGAGCTGGCGCTCGCCCGCGACCAGCTCGGCATCAAGCCGCTGTTCCTGCTCCGGCGCGGCGAGGGTCTGGTGTTCGCCTCCGAGCTCAAGGCGCTCGCCGCCGCCACCGGCGGGTCGCTGGAGGTGGACCACGCGGCGCTGGTGGCCTCGCTGCTGTACTACTGGGTGCCGGACTCGCGGTGCGCGTTCCGCGAGGCCGAGAAGCTGCCGCCGGGGAGCTGGCTGCGGTGCCGCCCGGACGGCCGGGTGGAGCGCGGCCGGTTCTGGAACCTCCGGGACGTCGCGTCCGAGGGCCGGGAGCGGGCCCGGAGCGGCGAGCGGCCGGACCTGGCCGCCGTCGTGGAGGAGTCGACCCGGCGCCACCTGCTCTCCGACGTACCCGTGGCGACCTTCCTCTCGGGCGGGCTCGACTCCAGCTACCTGACCGCGCTGGCGGCCCGCGACCATCCCGGGATCTCCGCCTACACGATCGGGTTCCGCGCCGAGGACGCCAGGTTCGAGGCGATGCCGGACGACCTGCGCTACGCCCGGCAGGTGGCCGAGCGGTTCGGCGTCGACCTGCACGAGATCGAGATCGCTCCGAACGTGCTCGACCTGCTGCCGCAGATGACGTACCACCTGGACGAGCCGATCGGCGACCCCGCCGCGATCAACACGTTCCTGATCTGTTCGGCCGCCCGGGAGGCCGGGGTCAAGGTGATGCTCTCGGGGATGGGCGCCGACGAGCTGTTCGCCGGGTACCGCAAGCACCTGGCCAACCTGCTCGCGCTGCGCTACCAGCGCGTCCCGCGGCCCCTGCGGCGCGGCCTGTCCAGGGCCGTGGACCGGCTGCCGGTCGCCTCGGCCCGCCGGGGGTACCGTTCCGTGCGGTTCGCGAAGCGGTTCCTCTCCTTCGCCGATCTGCCGGAGGAGACCGCGTTCCGGCGCAGCTACACCATGTACGACCAGGACGAGCTGCTCGCCCTGGTCGATCCGGACCTGGCCGGGACGGTCGAGGACGTACTGACCGAGCACGCGGACGTCTACCACGACAACGACCTCGACGACTTCGTCAACCGCATGTGCCTGGGCGACGCCCGGATGTTCCTGCCGGGCCTGAACCTCACGTACACCGACCGCTCCAGCATGGCCGCGTCGACCGAGGTGCGGGTGCCGTACGTGGATGTCGAAGTGGTCAAGGCGGCGTTCGCCATACCCGGCGAGCGCAAGATCGTCGGACGGCAGGGCAAGGCCGTCCTCAAGGAAGCGGCCGCCTCGGTCCTGCCCCGGGAGATCGTCTACCGGCCCAAGGGGCTGTTCAGCGCCCCGCTGCGCGCCTGGATGAGCCGGGACCTGGCGCCGCTGGTGCGCGAGGTGGTGCACGACGGCGTACTCGTCCGGTCCGGGCTGCTGCGCCGCGACGCGCTGGCGCGCATGGTCGCCGAGGACGCCGCCGGGCAGCGGGACTTCTCCAAGCATCTGTGGCATGTGCTGACCCTCGAGTACTGGTATCGCGACGCGACCTCCGGGTCCGGCCAGAGCACTCGGTTAACGGCTTAGGAAATTCGGAGGAGTTCGCGTGAAGCAGGTCGTACAGAACTACAAGAGCGGCGAGCTGGCGGTGCTCGACGTGCCGGTGCCGGGGTGCAAGCCGGGCGGGGTGCTGGTCCGCACCGCCTACTCGCTGATATCCACCGGGACCGAGCTCATGAAGGTGTCCGAGGCCGGCATGTCGATGCTGGGCAAGGCCCGCTCCCGGCCGGACCAGGTGGCCAAGGTCATGCAGAGCGTGGCCACCAACGGGGTGCCCGCCACCTACCGCAAGGTCATGGGCAAGCTGGACTCCTACACGCCGCTGGGCTACTCGCTGTGCGGGGTGGTAGAGCAGGTCGGCGCCGGGGTGGACGACGTTGCGGTCGGCGACCTGGTGGCCTGCGCCGGCAACGAACACGCCTTGCACGCCGAGCTCAACTGGGTGCCGAAGAACCTCTACGCCCGGCTGCCGGACGGCCTCGCGCCCCGGCACGCGGCCTTCGGCACCGTGGGGTCGATCGCGTTGCAGGGGGTGCGCCGCGGCGAGCCCCGGCTCGGCGAGGTGGCGCTGGTCATCGGCCTCGGGCTGATCGGGCAGCTGGTGGTGCAGCTCCTGGCCGCCTCGGGGGTCCGCGTCGTCGGGGCCGACCCCGACCCGGCGCGCTGCGAGCTCGCCGAGCGCCTGGGCGCCGTGGCCTGCGGCGATCCCGCGTCCGCGGCCGTGGAATCGGCCGTCGCCGAGCTCACCGGCGGTCACGGCGTGGACCAGGTGTACCTGGCGGCCGGCGGCGGCAGCAACCAGCCCGTCGAGCTGGCCGCCCGGCTCAGCCGGGACCGCGGCCGGGTCGTCGACATCGGCAAGTGCCGTCTGGACCTGCCGTGGAACGCGTACTACGAGAAGGAGCTCGACGTCCGCTTCTCCCGCAGTTACGGGCCCGGGCGCTACGACCCGGAGTACGAGCTGGAGGGCCGGGACTACCCGATCGGCTACGTGCGGTGGACCGAGCGCCGCAACCTGGCGTGCTTCCTCGACCTCCTCGCCCGCGGCAGCGTCGACGTGGAGCCCTTGATCTCCCACATCGCCGACTTCGACGACGCCGTCAAGACGTACCAGCGCCTGAAGGAAGGCGAACTGAAGGCCGTGGCCGTGCTGTTCCAGTACCCCGAGCACACGGGCGAAGGGGAAGCGCAGGCCCCGGCGGTCACGGTGCCCGCGGTGCGGCGCGGCGGCGGGGCGTCCGCCCCGGCCCGGTCCGGCAAGGCGCCGGTGCGCCTGGCGTTCGTCGGTGCGGGGAACTACGCGACCTCGATGCTGCTGCCGCACCTGGCGGAGCGCGACGGCGTCGCGTTGTCGACGGTCGTCACCACGACCGCTCTGTCCGCGGCCAACGCACAGCGCAAGTTCGGCTTCGCCGAGGCGACCACCGATCTCGACGCCGTGCTCGGCGACCCCGCGATCGACGCGGTGTTCGTGGTCACCCGGCACAGCTCGCACGCCGAACTGACCCGCAAGGCGCTGCTCGCCGGCAAGGCCGTGTTCGTGGAGAAGCCCCTGGCCCTCACCGAGGACGAACTGGCCGGTGTGCTGGCGACGGTGGAGGAGTCCGGCAACGACCGGCTGCAGGTGGGCTTCAACCGCCGGTTCGCGCCGCTGCTGCGGGAGGCCGGTGACCGGTTCGGCGCCCGGACGGGTCCGGCGAGCCTGCGCTACCTGGTCAACGCGGGCCGGCTCGGGCACGGCAGCTGGTACCTCCAGCAGGGCACCGAGGGCTCGCGGTTCGCCGGCGAGGGCGGACACTTCATCGACACGGCGAGCTGGCTGCTGGGGGCCGACCCGGTCTCCGTGTACGCCGTCACCACGCCGGGCAACGAGGACCTCCAGGTCGTGCTGCGCTACCCGGACGGGTCCACCGCCACGATCAGCTACGTCACCACCGGCGCGTCGGGCTTCCCCAAGGAGACCCTGGACCTCGTCGCGGACGGCAAGGTGCTGCGGTTCGACGACTTCGTCCGTGCCTCGGTGTACAGCCGCAAGCGGTGGGTCAGTTCGCGGCTGCCCAAGGCCCGGGACAAGGGCCAGTCCGCCGAACTGGCCGCGTTCGTCAGGGCCGTGCGGACCGGCGGGCCGATGCCGGTGCCGCTGGAGTCGCTGGTCGCCACCACGTCGGCCACCCTCGCCGTGCAGGCCAGTCTGGCCGCCGGAGCGCCGGTGACGCTGGCGGGCGCCCGATGACTGTGATCGCGGGGAGTCCGGGCTGGTACCTGCGCCGGCTGTCGCGGATGGGACCGCGGGAGGTCGGCGGCCGGGTGGGCGACGCGGTGCGCAGACGGCGGTGGCGGTCGGCGCGGCCGGCCTGCCCGGGCGTGACCGGCGCCCGGTTCACCGCCGTACTGCCGGCCGGGACGATCGCCGCGGTGCCGCCGGACGCCGCGAAGCGTCTGGTCGCCGAGGCGGACCGGCTGATGGCCGGGCACGCCGAGTTCTTCGGGGTGCAGCGCGACGACCTGGTCGACCCGGACTGGTGGTGCGACCCGAAGACCGGGCGCCGGGCCCCGTCCGGTTACGCCTTCGACGTGCCGTACCGGGACGAGGAGGCGGTCGGGGACATCAAGCAGATCTGGGAGCCGTCCCGGCACCAGTACCTCACCGTCCTCGCCGCCGCCTACGCGGTCACCGGTGACGAGCGGTACGCCGAGCGAGTGGCGGAGCACCTGCAGTCGTGGTGGGCGGCCAACCCGCCGCTGAGCGGCGTGCACTGGATCAGCGGCATCGAGCTGGGGATCCGGCTGCTGTCCTGGGTGTGGATCCGCCGGCTGCTCGACGGCTGGCCGGGCGCGGCCGGGCTGTTCGAGGGCAACCGGGTGGCGGTTGAGCAGATCTGGCACCACCAGCGCTGGCTGGCCGCCTTCCCCAGCCGGGGGTCTTCGGCGAACAACCACGTCATCGCCGAGGCCGCCGGGCAGTTCGCCGCGGCCTGCGCGTTCGGGTGGTTCCCCTCCTCGGCGCGCTGGCGGGCCGGCGCGCTGCGCTCGCTGGAACGGCACCTGCGCGGCAACACCTTCCACTCCGGCCTCAACCGCGAGTTGGCCACCGAGTACCACGGTCTCGTGCTGGAGCTCGGTCTGGCCGCCGTGGCCGAGGCGGATGCCGCCGACGTGCCGGTCCCCGCGACGATCCGGGTGGTGCTGCTGCGGATGACCGACGCGCTCGCGGCCGTCGTGGACGGCCGGCTGCGGCCGCCGCGCCAGGGCGACGCGGACGACGGGCACGGTCTGGTCGTGGACGGCGCGGGCACCGACCGCTGGGCCTCGCTGCTGGCCACCGGGGACGCCGTGTTCGGCCGGCTCGCGTGGTGGCCGGCGGTGACCGGTACCGATGTGCGCACCCCGCTGCTGGCCGCGCTCATCCGGCCCGCCCCGCCGTCCGTGTCCCGCCCGGCGAGCCGGCCCGCCCACTTCGCCGATGCGGGCATGACCATCCTGCGCGGTCCGGAGGAGATCTGGTGCCGCTGTGACGGCGGCCCGCACGGGTTCCTGTCCATCGCCGCGCACGCCCACGCGGACGCGCTGTCCGTGGAGGTCCGGCACGACGGGGTCGACGTACTCGCCGACCCGGGGACGTTCTGCTACCACGGGCAGCCCGAGTGGCGGCAGTACTTCCGGTCGACCCTCGGCCACAACACGCTGCAACTGGACGGCGCTGACCAGTCCGTCTCCGGCGGCCCGTTCCTGTGGACCCGCCAGGCCCCCAGCCGCGTCCTGGTCGCGGACACCTCCGGCGCCTCGGCCGGAGGGACGGTCCGCTGGTGCGCCGAGCACGACGGCTACCAGGGCTCCGTGCACCGCCGCCGGGTGGAGCTCACGGCCGCGAGCCGGGAGCTGCGGGTGGTCGACGAGGTGCGTGGCGATGGCGGGGCCGTGCGCCTGGCGTTCCACCTCGGCCCCGCGGTCACCGCGGACCTGGTGGGGAACCGGGCGGTGCTCACCTGGACCCGGGACGGCGAGGACCGTTCCGCGGTGCTCGACCTGCCCGCACAGCTGTCCTGGCGGGCGCATCGCGGCGAGAGCGACCCGCCGCTGGGCTGGTACTCCGCAGGCTTCGGGCGCAAGGAACCCGCGACGGCGCTGGTCGGCACGGGCGTCGCCGACGGCACCGCGGCGTCGGGGGAGTTCGTCACCGTACTCGGGTTCCGCGGCTAGGGAGGAGGCGTGGTGATCAAGTGGCGGCACTGGGCCTTGCCGGCGGCACCGCTGGCGCTGGCCCTGCTGGCGGCGACCGGCTGTACGGGCACGCCCGACGACCGGGCGGAGCCCTCCGGGACCTCGTCCGCCTCCGGGACGCCCTCCGCTTCCGGGGCGTCCTCCACGTCCGTGGCCCAGGTGTGCGCCAAGCCTGCGGCCGGTCCGGCGCAGGCGCCGGCGGGCGCGGTGACGGTCGACCCGGCGGTGGCCGGTGACCTGGCGGCGAAGACCAAGAGCAGTCCCCCGAACACCACGTTCTGGCTCGCACCGGGAGAGCACGGGCTCGATCCGGACCGCTACGCCCAGGTGATTCCCAAGGAGGGGAACACCTACCTCGGCGCGCCGGGCGCCGTGCTCGACGGCCGGAGCACCAACCAGTACGCGTTCGGCGGCGACGCCTCCGGCGTCACCATCCGCTACCTGACCGTGCGGGGGTTCGTCGCGCCGCAGAACGAGGGCGTGGTCAACCACGATTCGGCCGACGGGTGGGTGATCGAGCACGCGACGATCCAGAACAACTCCGGCGCCGGGCTGATGGCCGGGGCCCGCCAGCAGGTCCGCGCCAGCTGTCTGCGCGGCAACGGACAGTACGGATTGAACGCCTACAAGTCCGGCGGCCCCGTCAGCGGCCTGGTGGTCGAGGGCAACGAGATCACGGCCAACAACACCGACGACTGGGAGCGGCGGCAGCCGGGCTGCGGCTGCACCGGAGGCGTCAAGTTCTGGGCCGTCAACGGCGCCGACGTACGCGGCAACTGGGTGCACGACAACCGCGGGGCCGGGCTGTGGGCGGACACCAACAACAACGACTTCCGCATCGAGGACAACGTGCTGGAGGCCAACGACGGTGCCGCCCTCATCTACGAGACCAGCTACAACGCGGTCATCCGGAAGAACACGATCCGCGGGAACAACGTGGTCGAGGGCCGCAAGAAGGCCGACCGCGGCGACAACTTCCCCTTCGCCACCGTCTACTTGTCCGAGTCCGGGGGCGAGCCGCGGATCCCGGCGCGTACGGACAGGATCGAGGTCGACCAGAACCTGCTGGAGAACAACTGGTCCGGGATCACCCTGTGGGAGAACGCCGACCGGTTCTGCAACAGCCCGGCCAACACCTCGTCCGGCGACTGCACGTTGCTGGTGAAGGGCACCGACCGCTGCGCACGGCCGGCGATCGCCACCGCGCCGCTCTACGCCGACTGCCGGTGGAAGACCCAGCGGGTGGACATCCACCACAACCGCTTCGTGCTGGACGCGTCCGTCGTCGGGTGCACGGTCAAGTGCGGCCGGATGGCGGTGCTGGCCAACTACGGCACGTACCCGGACTGGTCGCCGTACAAGGGCGAACCGGTGGCCGAGGCGATCACCCACGAGCAGCAGAACCGCTGGCACGAGAACGTCTACCTCGGGCCGTGGAGCTTCGTCGCCCACGACCCGAGCCGGGAACTGGACTTCGGGCAGTGGCAGGGTGCTCCGTACCAGCAGGACGCGGGCAGCACCTTCCAACCACAGGCCGGTGGTTGAGATGGACCGGTACGCAGACGCGCGCCCTCACGGCACCCCGAGGGCCGTCGGGGTCGTCTGGGGGCTGCTGATCCTCAACACGCTCGGCTCCGCCGGGGCGAAGACCATCGTCCCGCTTCCGCGCTCCCTCATCCAGATGATCACCATGGGCTCGCTGGTGGCCGCGTTCACGCTGGCGCTCGCCCTCAATCTCCGGCTGCGCGTGCGGGCCAGCGCCTACCTGTTCCTGCTCACCCTGCTGCTGGTGCCGAGCGTGCTCTCCAGCGTGAACCTGGAGTCCGGGTTCGGCGCGCTGTTCCGCTGCACCCGGCTGGCCCTCTTCGTGGGCACGCTGTGGCTGCTCAGCCGCTGGTGGGACGGCAGCCCGAACTTCGTCCGGCACCACATCCGGCTGTACTTCGCGGTGCTCGCGTCGGTGGCCGCCGGCCTGCTCATCTCACCTGGCGCCGCCATGCCCGAGCTCTACGGCGGGCGGCTGGTCGGCGCGCTGTGGCCGCTCACCCCGCCGCAGATCGGCCAGTACGCCGCGGTGATCATCGGGCTCACCGTGCTGCTGCTCCTGGGCCGCCGGGCCGACAGGGGCAGCGCAGCGCTGGTCATCGTCCCGGCGCTCGTCCTGCTCGCGCTGACCCATACCCGGACGGCCACGCTCGGCCTGCTCGTCGGGCTGGCCCTGGCGATCGGCTCGCTCGTCCTGACCAGCGCCGCCGCCCGCCGGTTCTTCGCCTGGGCGGTGCTGTGCGCCACGGTGGCCGCGGTGGCGTTCAACTCCGCGCTGCAGGCGTGGTTCCTGCGCGGGCAGAGCAAGGAGAACTTCTCCAACCTCACCGGCCGGGCCAAGGTCTGGGACGCCCTGCTCGCCGCCCCCCGGACCGTGTCGGAGCAACTGTTCGGCGCGGGCCTGGGCGACAAGTCCTTCGGCGGACTGCCGATCGACAACAGCTGGCTGGCCGTCTACCACGAGCAGGGTCTGACCGGCACCGCCATCGTGGCGGCAGTCATCATCGTGCTGGGCGGCGTCGCGCTGCTGCGCCCGCCCTCGCTCCAGCGGGCCTGCGCGCTCTTCCTGATCAGCTACTGCGCCATCGCGTCGTACACCGAGGCCGGGCTGGGCGACGCCTCGCCCTACCTGCTGCACCTGACCGTGGCCGCCTCGCTGCTGGCGGCGCCGGCGGCTGCCGCTGCCGCTCCCCCGGCGACGCCCGGACTCCCCCGGCGACGCGTACCGCAATGGGCCCGGAAATCGGAGGTGAACTGAGCATGCACGTTCTCGTGGTGCACAACCGCTACGCCTCGGCGCAGCCGAGCGGGGAGAACAAGGTCGTCGACCAGGAGGTGGCGCTGCTGCGCGGGGCCGGCCACCGGGTCGAGGTGTTCGAGCGGCGCAGCGACGACATCGCCGCCCGGTCCCTGGTCTCCAAGGCGGCGCTGCCGCTGCTGGTGCCGTGGAACCCGGCGGTCCGCAAGGAGCTCGCCGCCCGGCTCCGTACCGAGCGGCCGGACGTGGTGCACGTCCACAACGTCTTCCCGCTGCTGTCGCCCGCGGTGCTGGCCGCCTGCGCCGATGCCGGCGTGCCCGCCGTCGCCACGCTGCACAACTACACCCAGGTCTGCCCGCCCGGCACGCTGCAGCGGGACGGCCGGCCGTGCGCCGAGTGCGTCGGGGCCTCCCCGCTGCCCGCCGTCCGGCACGGCTGCTACCGGGGCTCCCGGCTGGCGACGGTGCCGCTCGCGGTCAGCCTGTCGGTCAACCGGCGGCGGTGGTGGTCCGGCGTGGAGCGGTTCCTGTGCATCTCCGCGGCGCAGCGCGAGGTCCTGGTACGGGCCGGCATGCCGCCGGAGCGGCTGGCGGTGAAGCACAACTTCGTGCCGGAGCCGGACGTCCGCCGCTCGGGCGCCGGGGAGCACCTGCTCTACCTGGGCCGGCTCGCGGAGGCCAAGGGCGTGCGGCTGCTCATGGCCGCGTGGGACGAGCTCGCCGCGGACGGCGGTGCGGGCGTGCCGCTCGTGATCGCCGGCACCGGGCCGCTGGAGCGCGAGGTGACCGCCTGGGCGGCGGGCCGTGACGACGTGCGGTACGTCGGCCTGTACGACCCGGCCCAGTGCGGGCAGGCCATCGCGCGGTCGGTCGCCGTCGTGGCTCCGTCCACGTGGCTGGAGGCCTTCGGCCTGGTGGTCGTGGAGGCGATGGCAGCGGGGGTCCCGACCGTCGCCGCCGGTCACGGCGCCTTCGTCGAACTCGTCGAGGAGGGGGTGACCGGGCTGCTCCACCAGCCGGGCGAGCCCGCCTCGCTCGCGGCCTGCTTGCGCCGGATCACGGCCGAGCCGGCCCGCAACCGGGAGATGGGACGGGCGGCCCGGCGCCGTTACGAGCAGGGGTTCAGCCCGGCCGTCGGGCTGGAGCGCCTGCTGGAGGAGTACCGCACCGCGATCGCGGGTCGGTGCGGCGGCGAGGACGGTGCGCCGCCGGTAGGAGACGGAAACCGCTGGCTCGCGACGGGGCACCCGCGCGAGCAGGGATGGGGGCAGTAGATGACACGATGCCGACTCTGCGGCTCGGCGACGCTGGCGAGCGTCGTCGATCTGGGGGCGACCCCGCCGTGCGAGAGCTTTCTCGCCGCGGACGAACTGGACCGGCCGGAGCCCGCGTACCCGCTGCACCTGCGGGTCTGCACCGACTGCTGGCTCGCGCAGATCCCTCCGCTGATCACGCCGGAGGAGACGTTCACGCAGTACGCGTACTTCTCCTCCTACTCGACCTCCTGGGTGGAGCACGCGCGCACGTTCGTCGCGGACGCCGTGCAGCGGGTGGGGCTCGGCCCCGACGCCTTCGTGGTGGAGGTCGCGAGCAACGACGGGTACCTGCTGAAGCACGTGGTGGACCGCGGGATCCGCTGCCTGGGCGTGGAACCCTCGGTGAACGTCGGCGCCGCGGCGCGGGAGGCGGGTGTGCCCACGCTCACGGCGTTCCTGGAGCCGGCCACGGGCGCCGCCGTCCGCGCCGAGCACGGTCCGGCGGACCTGGTCGTGGCCAACAACGTGTACGCGCACATCCCCGACGTGGTCGGGTTCACCCAGGGGCTGCGCGCCCTGGTCGCCGACGACGGCTGGGTCTCCATCGAGGTGCAGCACCTGCTGACCCTGATCGAGGAGAACCAGTACGACACGATCTACCACGAGCACTTCCAGTACTACACGGTCGCGTCCGCGGCCCGGGCGCTGGCGAGCGGCGGGCTCACGCTCGTGGACGTCGAGCTGCTGCCCACGCACGGCGGTTCCATCCGGCTGTGGGCCCGGCCGGCCGAGGTGGCCGGCGAGCCGTCCCGGCGGGTGACCGACGTCCTGGACCGGGAGAAGGCCGCCGGGCTGCAGGAGCTGTCCGGGTACACCGAGTTCTCCGCCCGTGTGGCCAAGGTGCGCCGGGACCTGCTGCGGTTCCTCATCGAGGCGGCCGAGCGCGGCGAGACGGTCGTCGGCTACGGCGCTCCGGGCAAGGGCAACACCCTGCTCAACCACTGCGGCATCCGGCCCGACCTGCTCCCGTACACGGTCGACCGCAACCCCTACAAGCACGGCAGGTACACGCCGGGCACCCGCATCCCGATCCTGCCGCCCGAGCAGATAGCGGCCGACAGGCCGGACTACGTGCTCGTCCTCCCGTGGAACCTGCGGGACGAGCTGGTCGAGCAGCTGTCCTTCGTGCACGACTGGGGCGGCCGGCTGGTCTTCCCCATCCCGGAACTGAGCATTGTCGAGGTGAAGTCATGAAGGTCGTACTGTTCTGCGGCGGTTACGGACTGCGGATGCGCAGCGGAGCCTCCGACGACTTGCCCAAGCCGATGGCGATGGTCGGCCCGCGGCCGCTGATCTGGCACGTCATGCGCTATTACGCGTACTTCGGGCACAAGGAGTTCATCCTGTGCCTCGGGTACGGGGCCCACCACATCAAGAACTTCTTCCTCAACTACGAGGAGACGACGTCCAACGACTTCGTGCTGCGGGGCGGGCAGGCCGAGTTACTGTCCACCGACATAGCCGACTGGACGATCACGTTCGCGCAGACCGGCATCGAGTCGCCGATCGGCGAGCGGCTGCGCCGGGTGCGCCACCACCTGGACGGCGACGAGATGTTCCTCGCCAACTACGCCGACGTGCTCACCGACGCACCGCTGCCGGAGATGATCGACCGGTTCTCCCAGCGCGACGCCGGGGCGTCGATGATGGTGGTGCCGCCGCAGTCCTCGTTCCACTGCGTGGACCTGGGCGAGGACGGCCTGGTGGGGGGCATCACGCCGGTGAGCGAACTGCCGCTGTGGGAGAACGGCGGCTACTTCGTGCTCCGCCAGGAGGTCTTCGACCACATACCGGAGAACGGCGACCTGGTCGCGGACGGATGCACCCAACTGGCCAAGCAGGGACGGCTGGTGGCACACCAGCACCGCGGTTTCTGGAAGCCGACCGACACCGTCAAGGAGCGGGCCTCGCTCGACGCCGCCTACGCGATGGGCGACCGTCCGTGGGCCGTGTGGGAGCGGGACGGCGCCGGGGCAGGCCGCGCGTGATCCGGCTCGGGGCCGGGCCCCTGGAGCGGATCGTCGCGGTGGGGGCGCACTGCGACGACATCGCCATCGGTGCCGGTGGCACGCTGCTGGCGCTGTGCCTCGCGCGGCCGGGTGTCCGCATCGACGTACTGGTGCTCTCCGGCGGTGGCAGCGAGCGGGAGGCGGAGGAGCAGGCCGCGCTCGCCGCCTTCTGCCCGGGCGCCGATCTGCGGCTGACCGTGCTCAAGCTGCCGGACGGCCGGATGCCCACGCACTGGGACGAGGCCAAGGCCGCGGTCGAGGAACTGCGCGTACGGACCGAGCCGGATCTGGTGCTGGCACCGCGCACCGACGACGCGCACCAGGATCACCGCTGCCTGGCGAAGCTGGTGACCACCGCGTTCCGCGACCACCTCGTGCTCGGCTACGAGATCGTCAAGTGGGACGGGGATCTGGGCCGTCCGGCGGCGTACCAGCCGCTGTCGCCGGAGATCGCCGAACGGAAGGTGGCGCTGCTGCAGGAGCACTACCCCTCGCAGCGGCACCGGCCCTGGTACGACCGGGAGGCCTTCCTCGGTCTCGCACGGATTCGCGGCATCGAATGCCACGCGCGCTACGCCGAGGCGTTCGCCGTCACCAAACTCACTCTCAACCTGGGGGAATGAACCTTGCGCGTACTACTGACCGGACATCAGGGCTACCTGGGCACCGTGATGGCTCCCGTCCTGGCGGCCGCCGGGCACGAGGTCGTCGGTCTTGACTCCGGCCTGTTCGCCGACTGCGTGCTGGGCCCGGTGCCCGCCGACCCGCCGGGGCGGCGGGTGGACCTGCGCGACGTCACGGCCGAGGACGTGGCCGGGGTGGACGCCGTGATCCACCTGGCCGCGCTGTCCAACGATCCGCTGGGCGCGCTGGCCCCGGACCTCACCTACGACATCAACCACCACGCGTCCGTGCGGTTGGCCGAGCTGGCCCGCGAGGCCGGAGTGCGGCGCTTCCTGTACGCGTCCACGTGCTCGGTCTACGGCGCCGCCGGCGGTGACGACCTGGTGGCCGAGGACGCCCCGCTGCGCCCGGTGACTCCGTACGCGGAGTCCAAGGTGCGGGTGGAGGACGACCTGCACGCGCTGGCCGACGGCGACTTCAGCCCGGTGTTCATGCGCAACGCCACCGCCTTCGGCTACTCGCCCCGGCTGCGCGCCGACATCGTGCTCAACAACCTGGTGGGCCACGCGCTGCTCTCCGGCGAGGTGCTGGTGCTCTCCGACGGCACCCCCTGGCGGCCGCTGGTGCACGCCGCCGACATCGCACGGGCCTTCGCGGCCGCGCTGACCGCGCCGCGGGAAGCGGTGCACGACCGGGCGTTCAACATCGGCAGCGAGACCAACAACGTCACGGTCGCCGAGATCGCCGAGCAGGTCGCCGAGGCGGTGTCCGGCGCGCAGGTGAGGATCACCGGGGAGAACGGCGCCGATCCGCGGTCGTACCGGGTGGACTTCTCCCGGTTCCGCGCCGCGGTGCCCGGCTTCGAGTGCGAGTGGACGGTGAAGCAGGGCGCGCTCGAACTCGCCGAGGCCTACCGGAAGCACGGGCTGACCCGGGAGGACTTCGAGCGGCGCTTCACCCGGCTGGCCGTGCTGCGCGCGGCGTCCGAGGCCGGCACGGTCGACGACACCCTGCGGTGGCGCCGATGACCCTGGCCGGCGAGGAGATGCACGCCCTGGTGGAGCGGTTGTACCCGCTGTGCCGGAGCATCACCGGCGATGGTGTGCGCGCGACCCTGGAGATCGTCGGCGAGTACGTCCCGTTGCAGGTGCACGAGGTACCGACCGGTACCCAAGTGCTCGACTGGACGGTGCCGCAGGAGTGGAACATCCGGGACGCGTACGTCGCCGACACCGCGGGCAACCGGGTCGTCGACTTCGCCGCGTCCAGCCTGCACGTGCTCGGCTACAGCGTGCCGGTGTCGGCGACCATGCCGCTGGCCGAACTGCGCGAACACCTGCACACCCTGCCGGACCAGCCGGCGTGGGTGCCGTACCGCACCAGCTACTACAAGCCGACGTGGGGGTTCTGCCTGGCCCAGGAGACCTTGGACGCACTGCCGGACGGCGATTACGAGGTGCGCATCGACTCCACGCTCGCGGACGGCCACCTCACCTACGCCGAGCACGTGGTCCCCGGGCAGGTTCCCGACGAGGTGATCGTCTCCTGCCACGTCTGCCACCCGTCGCTCGCCAACGACAACCTGGCCGGCATCGCGGTGGCGACCTTCCTGGCCCGGGCACTGGCGCGGACGACGCCGTACTACACCTACCGGTTCCTGTTCGCGCCCGGCACCATCGGGGCGATCACCTGGCTGGCCCGCAACGCGGAGCGGGTGGAGAGGGTCAAGCACGGGCTGGTGCTGGCCTGCGCCGGCGACCGGGGCCAACTGACCTACAAACAGAGCAGGCGCGGCGACGCGGAGATCGACCGGGTGCTGCGGCACGTCCTCACCACCTCCGAACGCCCGCACCGCATCACCGAGTTCACTCCGTACGGCTATGACGAGCGGCAGTTCTGCTCGCCCGGGTTCGATCTCGGCGTGGGTTCGCTCAGCCGGACCCCGTACGCCGGATACCCCGAGTACCACACCTCGGCGGACAACCCGGACTTCGTCTCCCCGGAGGCGATGGCGGACACGCTCGCCGTGTGCCGCGAGGCATTCGCCGTCCTGGACCGCAACCGGCGCTACGTCAACCTCAGCCCCTACGGCGAACCGCAGCTGGGGCGGCGCGGGTTGTACGACTCGCTCGGCGGCCGCAGCGACGCGAAGCAGGCCGAGATGGCGATGCTGTGGGTGCTCAGCCTCTCCGACGGCGAGCACGGCCTGCTGGACGTCGCCGAGCGGTCGGGGCTGCCGTTCGACACCGTCGCGGCCGCGGCGGACGCCCTGCACGGCGCCGGGCTGATCAAGGCATGACAGAAATGACCACCGAGGGGGAGAACCCGACGACACCGGCGGAGCGGCGGACCGCCAAGCGGGCCATGGCCGGGCGGTTGTCCTGGGGACTGGCCGACCAGGCGGCCTCCAGCATGACCAACTTCGCGGTGGGGATCTACGTGGCCCGCTCGCTGGGGCTGGCCGCGTTCGGCGTGTTCAGCCTGGCCTGGGTGACGTACGGCGTGGTGCTCAACGTCTCCCGCGGGCTGGCCACCGACCCCCTGGTGGTCCGCTTCAGCGGCGCGCCGGTGGCGGCCTGGCGCGGGGCGGTGGCCCGGTCGTCGGGCGCCGCACTCGGCGTCGGCGCCGCCATCGGCGCGGCGTGCCTGGCGGTCGGCCTCGGGGTCGGCGGCCCGGTGGGGCCCGCGTTCGCCTGCCTCGGCGTCGTGCTGCCGGGGCTGCTGCTCCAGGACGCCTGGCGGTTCTCGTTCTTCGCCGCGGGCGCCGGGCGCAAGGCGTTCGCCAACGACCTCCTGATGGGCGTCGCGCTCGTCCCGGCCATGGTGGCGGCGGCCCGCGTGGGCAGCGTGGCCGCCTTCGTGCTCGCCTGGGGCGCGTCCGCCGCGGTGGCCGCGGGATACGGCTGCTTCCAGTCCGGCATCCTGCCCCGGCCGACCGGAGCGCGCGAGTGGCTTCGCGAGCACCGTGACCTCGGCTCCCGGTACCTGGTCGAGAACGTCAGCCTCAGCGGCGCGGCCCAGCTGCGGGCGTACGGGCTCGGCGCGATCGTCGGGGTCGGTTCGGTGGGCGCGGTCCGGGGCGCCGAGCTCCTGCTCGGCCCGTTCCTCGCCGTGCTGATGGGGCTGTCCCTGGTCACCGTGGCGGAGGCGGCACGGGTGCTGCGGCGGGCCCCGCACCGGCTGGGCAGGTTCTGCCTCCTGCTGGGCGGTGGGCAGGCCGCCGCCGCGCTGCTCTGGGGCGCGGCACTGCTGCTGGTGCCGGACCGGGGCGGCGAACTCGTACTCGGCGACGTCTGGAGCTCCGCGTCGGAGCTCATCGTGCCGGCCACGCTCGGCGTCGTGGGCGCGAGCCTCGGCACGGGCGCGGCGGCCGGGCTGCGGGCGCTCGCCGCGGCCCGGCGCAGCCTGCGCTGCCAGCTGATCGCCTCCGCCTTCTATGTCAGCGGCGGGCTCGGCGGGGCGGCCCTGGCCGGCACGGTCGGCTCGGCCTGGGGCGTCGCAGCCGCGACGTTGAGCGGCTCGGCCGTGTGGTGGCTACAGCTGCGGTCCGCCCTGCGCGAGCGCCATCCCAACCCGATCCCCGAAGTGAGGACGCAATGACCGCCCAACCCAGGCTGAGCATCGGCCTGCCCGTGTACAACGGCGAGGAGTACCTGGCCGAGGCCCTCGACGCCCTGCTCGGCCAGACCTACGAGGACTTCGAGCTGGTCATCTCCGACAACGCCTCGACCGACGGGACCCAAGGCATCTGCCGCAAGTACGCCGCGCAGGACTCGCGCATCCGGTACCTCCGGCTGCCCCGGAACATCGGCGCCGCTCCGAACCACAACCACGTGTTCACCGAGTGCCGCGGCGAGCTGTTCAAGTGGGCCTCGCACGACGACCTGTACGCCCGGGACCTGCTGCGCAGCTGCGTGCAGGCGCTGGACGAGCGGCCGGAGGTGATCCTCGCCCACTCCGGCCAGGCGGTCATCGACGGCGACGGCCGGGTGAAGGTCCCGTACGAGTACGGGATCGCCACCGACTCGCCGCACGCGCCGGAGCGCTTCCGCAGTTTCCTGTTCGCGCCCGGCGGCGACGACTTCTACGGGGTGATGCGGGCCGACGTACTGCGCCGGGTGAAGCCGCACGACAGCTACCACCACGCGGACCGTACGTTCGTCGCCGAGATCGTCCTGCACGGGCCCTTCCACCAGGTGCCGGAGCTGCTGTACTTCCGCCGCGACCACCCCACCCGAGCCGAGCGGGCGAACCCCGGCAAGCGCTCCCGGTGCGTCAATCTGGACCCGCGCCGGGCCGGCCCGCTGCACCCGACGCCCCGGCTGCTCGCCGAGTACGTCTGGGGCTTCGTCGCGGCGATCCGGCGGGCGCCGTTGTCCGCGGCCGACCGGCGCGCCTGCTACCGCCACCTGTCCGTCTGGATGGCCAGCCGGGTCCGGCCGGGCGCCGGCGAGCGGGTCGAGGACCGGGCCCCGGTCGACCCGGCCCTGCTCACCGTCTCCGTGGACGCCGTCGTCGCGGGCCGTGAGGGGAGGCGGTCGTGACTCCCCTGCGTGTCGGGGTGTTCGGCCTGCTCGGCTCGGGCAACCTCGGCAACGACGGGTCGCTGCAGGCCGTGCTCGGGTACCTGCGCGCCGAGCACCCGCAGGCGGTCGTGGACGCGCTGTGCGGCGGGCCGGAGGTGGTCGAGACCCGGTACGGGATCCCCGCGACGCGGCTGCACTGGTTCCGCGGGGAGTACCGGACCGCGTCGCGGGCGGGCGCCGTGGCCGGGAAGGGCATGGGCAAACTCGTCGACGTCTTCCGCACCGCCGCCTGGGTGCGGCGGCACGACGTGGTGATCGTGCCGGGCATGGGCGTGCTGGAGGCCACGCTGCCGCTGCGGCCGTGGGGATTCCCGTACTCGCTGTTCCTGCTGTGCGCGAGCGGCCGGCTGCTCGGTACCCGGGTCGCGCTGGTCGGCGTCGGCGCCGCCGAGATCGGCAACCGGCCCACGCGCACCCTGGTGCGGTGGTCGGCGCGGCTCGCCGCCTACCGGTCGTACCGGGACGCCCTGTCCCGTGACGCGATGCGGGCGATGGGCGTGGACACCGCGCGCGACGAGGTGTACCCGGATCTCGCCTTCGCCCTCCCGACACCGGGAGCGAGCACGCACCCGGGAGCGCCGGGCCCCGTCTGCGTCGGCGTCATGGACTTCCACGGCGGCGACGACGACCGCGCCCGGGCCGGGGAGATCCACCGGCGCTACCTGGACGGGACGATCCGCTTCGTGCGCGCACTGGTCGAGGACGGCAGGCCGGTCCGGCTGCTCACCGGCGACGAGTGCGATGCGCCGGTGGTCGACGCGATCATCGACGCGGTGGACTCGCCGCTGGTCACCGCCGCCGAGACGGCCTCCCTGGCCGACCTGATGAAGGAGATGGCGGCCGCCGACTCCGTGGTGGCGACCCGCTACCACAACCTGGTCTGCGCGCTGAAGGTCGGCACGCCGACGCTCGCGCTCAGCTACGCGGCGAAGAGCAACGCGCTGATGGCTCAGATGGGCCTCGCCACGTACTGCCACCCCGCCCGGGAGGTCGATGCCGACCGGCTGCTCGAACAGTTCCGGGCACTGGAGGAACGGGCGGCGGAGCTGCGCAGCACCCTCGCCGAGCGCAACCAGGACGCCGTGCGGCGCCTGGAGCACCAGTTCACCGCCCTGACCACGACCTTGTTCACGGCAACCGACCACACCCACACCTCGCGGAAGGCTCCATGACGGCAATGAAAGCGACCGAAGTCCCGGCGATCTCCGGTGCGTACCTGTTCGAGCCGACGCCGTACGCCGACGAGCGCGGCTTCTTCTGCCGCACCTTCGACGCCGACGTGGTCCGCTCGGTGGGCATCGACCCGGACGCCTTCGTCCAGGACAGCGTGTCCCGCTCGGTCCGGGGCGTGCTGCGCGGCCTCCACCTGCGCTCCGGCGCCGGCGAGGCCAAGCTCGTGCGGTGCTCGTACGGGAAGATCTTCGACGTCGTCGTGGACCTGCGGCCCGATTCGCCCACCTACCGCAACCGGGCCTTCTTCGAGCTGTCCGGCGAGACGCAGGCGACCCTGTACATCCCGGCGGGGTGCGCGCACGGCTTCCAGGCGCTGTCCGGGACCGCCGACACCTCGTACCGGATCGACCGCCCGCACGATCCGGCCGAGGACGTGACGATCGCCTTCGACGACCCGGAGCTCGCCATCCCCTGGCCGCTGCCGGCCGTATCGATGTCCCAGCGGGACCGGGAGGCACCGAGCCTCGCCGAGGTCCTGAAGCACAAGGAGAGTTGAGGCAGCCGTGGCCACCGAACACACCGAAGAGCTCGACCTGCCGCGGTCGAGGCAGGCGAACGAGCGGCTGCACGAGTTGATCCCCGGCGGCGCGCACACCTACGCCAAGGGCGACGACCAGTTCCCCGAGGACCTGGCCCCGGTCATCAGTCATGGCCGCGGCGCCCACGTGTGGGACGTCGACGGCAACCGCTACGTCGAATACGGCTCCGGCCTGCGGTCGGTGAGCCTCGGCCACGCCCACCCGCGCGTGGTCGAGGCGGTACGGCGGGAACTCGACCGCGGCAGCAACTTCGCCCGTCCGTCCATCGTGGAGGTGGAGGCCGCGGAGCGCTTCCTGGCCACGGTGCCGACCGCCGAGATGGTGAAGTTCGCGAAGAACGGCTCCGACGTCACCACCGCCGCGGTGCGCCTCGCCCGCGCCGTCACCGGGCGCCCGCGGGTGGCCGTCTGCGGCGACCATCCGTTCTTCTCCGTCGACGACTGGTTCATCGGCACCACACCGATGTCCGCCGGGATTCCGGCGGCGACCACCGAACTGACCGTGGCGTTCCCCTACGGGGACCTGGCCGCCACGGAGGAGCTGCTCACCCGGTACGCGGACGAGGTGGCCTGCCTGATCCTCGAACCCGCCGGCCACACCGAGCCGCCGCCCGGGTACCTCTCGGGCCTGCGCGAACTGGCCGACCGGCACGGCTGCGTACTGATCTTCGACGAGATGATCACCGGCCTGCGCTGGTCCGAGGCGGGCGCCCAGGGCCTGTACGGCGTCGTCCCCGACCTCTCCACCTTCGGCAAGGCGCTGGGCAACGGGTTCGCCGTCTCCGCGCTGGCCGGACGCCGCGACCTCATGGAGCGGGGCGGGCTGCGTCACCCCGGCGACCGGGTGTTCCTGCTGTCCACCACGCACGGCGCGGAGACGCACTCCCTGGCCGCCGCGATGGCCGTGCAGAGCACCTACGTCGAGGAGGGCATCAGCGCGCAGCTGCACGCCCTCGGCGAGCGGCTGGCCGCCGGTGTCCGCGAGGCCGCGGCCGGCATGGGCGTCGGCGACCACCTCGTCGTACGGGGCCGGGCCAGCAACCTGGTCTTCGCCACCCTCGACGGGAACGGGCGGCCGTCGCAGGAGTACCGCACGCTGTTCCTGCGCCGGCTCCTGACGGGCGGGGTGCTGGCTCCGTCGTTCGTGGTGAGCAGCGCGCTCGGCGAAGCCGACATCGAGCACACCGTGGAGGTGGTGGCCCAGGCGTGCGCGGTCTACCGCAAGGCGCTGGACGCCGGTGACCCCACCCCCTGGCTGGCCGGGCGGGCGGTGAAGCCCGTCTTCCGCCGCCTGGCATGACGTAACGCAGCGTCAGCGGCACTACCGCCGGCCGGCGTCGGCCACCGTATCGACCAGCCACGCGGTCGCCGGCGCCACCGCCAGCGCGGTGCACCATCCACCGAGGACGTCGGTCGGGTAGTGCGCGCCCAGGGCGACCTGGGCCCAGCCCATGGCGGCGCCCGCGACCAGCGCCGCGGCGAGCACGAACAGCGCGCCGGCCGTCCTGCCGAGGCCGAGACGGCCGGTCGCGAGCAGCGCCGCGAGGAGGGCGAGCGCGGTGAGGAAGGCGGTGTGCCCGCTCGGGAAGGACAGGTGGCCGCCGTTGATGGTGCGTCCCACCACGTGCTTGAGCAGCGTCGCCGTCACCACGGCCGCGCCGGCGCCGCCGACCACGACCACCGCCGCGCGAATCCGCCGGAGCAGCAGGCAGCCCGTCACGATGGCGGCGACCAGCGCCGCCGCGCCCACGGGTTCGCCCAAGTAATCGATGACCAGGGCGACTTGCCGCGAAGGCGACGGCCTCGCGCCGTACACCGCCGCCCCGATCCGCGCGTCCACCGCGCCGGGCTGCCCGGCGTCGGCGTACAGCACCCCGAGCACGGCGACCACCAGCGCGGCGAGCCCCGCGACCGGCCCGAGCCACGTCCCGTCCGCCGCGCGCAGCGCCGGGCGCCGCGGTGTCACGTCGCCCAACACGAGCCCCCCGTCGTATCCCGACACCCTCCGGCGACCATAACAGCGGGCCGTGCACGGGCGGGGCCCCGCCGCGCAATGCCGCCCGGCGGGGCCCGGGGTGCTCAGGGCGTCAGGACGTGGGTACGGGAACCTCGGGCGCCAGCGAGTTGCCCGCGGGGATGCGGCCGCAGTCGGACGGGGCGTTCCTGCCCGCGAAGCGGTCGTTCAGCCAGTTCATCGCGACGGGTGCCCAGATGACGGGCACGCCGACGTGGCTGAGCAGGTCGAACTGCTGGTACTTGATCGCTCCGTTGCCGGTTCCGCAGTACTGCCGGGCGAGCGTCCGCACGTCTCCGGCGACCATGACCCCGTCACCGGTGCCGATGCCCGGACGGTTGCCGAAGGTGCCTTCCAGGACTCCCCCGTTGCCCTGTGCGATGTACCCGGGGATGGTCGGGGTGGGCGCCGAGCCGAGGTTGATCCTGTTCACCACCTGGACGAAGGCGGGCACCGAATTCGGGTCGGAGTACTGCGACTTCGCCATCTTCTTCCAGGTCAGCCCGGGGTAGTGGCCCAGCGCATCGACGATCGAGCCGCGCTCCAGCTTCCGGTACACCTCCAGGCCGTAGCTGTTGAGGTAGGGCTTGAGGTCGATGCCGTACGACCGGGAGACGCCGATGACCGCCATGGGGATGACGCCCGACCACACGAGGGAGCCGTCCACGTACTTGAGGTTGTGCGCCGGGTCCACGAGCAGACCGCCCTCGGCGAATCCCACCAGCTTGCTGTTGACATCGGGCGCGTAGGACGGAGCGAGCGCGGCCGCCCAGTTGGTCGCGATGGCGCCGCCGGAGTATCCCATCAGGCCGAACCTGGTGTCGGCGTTCATGCCGGTCTCCGCGGCCCGGGTCGCGGCGCGGATCGAGTCCAGCGTGTTGGTCGCGTACTCGGGGCCCGCCGCGAAGTTGGCGGTCTGGCCCTCGGTGTCCGGGATGACGAGGTTGTAGCCCTGGAGCAGCAGCGGGGCCATGAAGACGGCCTCCGCGTTCGCGATGGCGCCGCCCAGGCTGAGGTTGCCGGCGATGGCCCGGGAGGGGCCGTCCTCGGGGTCGAGCGAGTCGTAGAACGACTGGTAGGAGACCGCCTTGCTGCTGTCGCCCGTGAGGCTGCGCACCACCGTGGTCACGTTGGCGGACGGGCGGCCCTGGGCGTCGGTGGTGCGGTAGAGCAGTTGGATCGCCTTGACCGGCGTGGGAAGGCCCACGAGGTGGTACTGCAGCGTCCGCGTCTTCAGGACGGTGCCCGGCGCGAACGAGGACAGGGGCTCGCTGCCGGTGTAGGTGTAGAAGGAGTCGCTCGCGGTGGCACTCGACGACGCCGGCGCGGCGGCCTCGGCGGCCGTCGCCGCCGGAGCGGCGGCCAGGGCCATCGCGGTGACAAGGGCGGTGGCCAGTAGACGGACAGCGTTCTTGGGCATGACTCCCCCGAATCGTGGAATGGGATCGCTGGATTTGTCGCAGTGGGCAAATGGCAGGTGTCAGCGGTCGGCGCTGGTGTACGGATCAACGGGCGCGGGCGGCGCAGGCAACGCCGGCAGGGAGGCGGCCTCATCAGACGGGTGCGCGGCGGCCTGTTGCGCGGGCACGGCGGTCCTCCGGTGCGGGTGGGGGCGTGGGGATCCGGTGGAGGATGCGGTCTGGGGTACGAACGCGTCTGGCGATCCACCGGGCAGGCGTGTTACCAACTAGTAAGTAACGTCCTGGAAACAGCATGGGTGCGGGACCGGGCCATGTCTCCGGGTCGCACAACAGAGATTCGTGAGGTGAATTGTGACGGCGTCCAAACCGGCGGAGCGCGCGGTGGGACCGCAGTTCGGCGGCGTCCCGGTCCACGAGCGGCTCCTGGCCGCCGCGCCGACCCTGGCGCCGGCGGTGACGGCCCGGCTCGTCGAGCAGTTGCCCGCCTACGGAGCACTGCCCTCGGAACAGCTCCGCGGTGAGGTCACCAAGGAGGTGGACCGCGGGATCCGGGCCTTCATCCGGGTGCTGCGCCACGGGGAGCTGCCGGAGGAGGCCGAGTTGGAGAGGATCAGCGAGTCCTCGGCCCGGCGCGCCGACGAGGGCGTGCCGCTGGAAGCCGTCGTCGGCGCCTACCACTTCGGTGCGGAGGAGTGCGCGGCCCAGGTCCTCGCGACGGCCGAGCCGGGCGACCTGCCGGACGTGCTCCTCGTCCAGCACCGGCTGCTCGGCTACCTCCGGCAGGTGAGCTGCGCGGTCGCGGCAGGGTACGTACAGGAGCGGCAGGCGGCCCTCGGGGACGATCAGGTCGCCCGGCAGTCCCTGCTGTCGCGGCTGCTGGAGGGCGGCGACCCGCAGGCCGCGGCCGACCGCGCCGGCATCCGGCTGCCCACCGCGTACCTGGTCCTGAGCATCGCCATGGGACCGCACCCGGACGAACTGCGGCCCGGCGTCAACCACTCCGTCGCCGCCCGCCGCAAACTCCGGCGGCTGCGCAACGAACTGCAGCGCCAGACCCCGGGCGTCCCGCTGTCCGTGCTGTCCGGCGACGGGGGGCTGGTGCTGATCCCGTACGAGACTCCGGCCGCCGACTTCGGCTCCGCGGACCGGGAGCGGCTCACCCGGCTCGTCGAGCAGCTGGGCCGGATGTGCGGCGCCGAGCTGCAGGTGGCGGCGGCCGCCGCCGCGCCGGACGGCGTCGCGGACGCCGCCCGGATGGTCGCCGAGGTACGGAGGGTGGCGGCGGCCTCCGGCCGGGGGCCCGGGCTCTACCTGCTCGACGACGTACTGCTGGAGTACCAGCTGAGCCGCCCGAGCCCGGCCAGGGACGGGCTCGCCGCGCTGCTCGGCCCACTGGCCGGGCGCGCGGAACTGCTCGACACGCTGCGCACCTTCCTCGCCTGCGGCATGGACCGCCGCCGGGCCGCCGCCCGGCTCCAGGTCCACCCCAACACGGTGGACTACCGCCTGCGCAAGGCGACGGAGCTCACCGGCCTGGACGCGGCCCGGGGCGCCGACCTGCTGACGCTCCACGCCGCGCTGGCCGCCCACGACTCCGTACGGCAGGGCGAGCCCGACACCGGCTGACCGGACGGTGGTTGACGACGTGGGCTGACGCGGGCGACGTGCGAAGGCGTCCGGGTCGGGCCCGGGCGGGCCCGACCCGTCAGGTCAGTCGACGCCCAGCAGGCGCCGTCGGTCCTCGGGACTGGCTCGGAACTCCGCGCAGGCCGCCTCGTGGACGATGCGGCCCTTCTGCATGACCGCAACGTTCTGGGCGACGGAGAGGGCGAGCCCCAGGTTCTGCTCGACGAGGACCACCGACATGCCCTGCGCGCTCACCTCGCGGATGACCTCGCCCACTTGGGCGACGACGGCGGGGGCGAGGCCGTCGGACGGCTCGTCGAGGAGCAGCAGCCGCGGATTCCCCAACAGGGCCCGGGCTATCGCGACCATCTGCTGTTCCCCGCCGGAGAGCTGGTCTCCGCGGTGCCCGAGCCGCTCCCCCAGCCGCGGGAGCAGGTCGAGGACGCGGGCCCTCGTCCACGGGCCCCGGGCCGTACGCCTCGACGCGATCGCCAGGTGCTCCGCCACGGTCAGCGGGGCGAAGACCCGGCGCCCCTGCGGTACGACACCCACCCCGGCCCGGGCGATCACATCGACGCGGGCTCCGGCGATCTCCCGCCCGCCGAGGGTGACGCTGCCCTCGTACGGCCGGACGAGGCCCATGACGGTCGAGACGAGGGTGGTCTTCCCGACCCCGTTGCGGCCGAGGACCGCGACGATCCCGCCCTCGTCGAGGTCGAGGTCGACGCCGCCCAGGACCACTCCCCCCGCGTAGCCGGAGCTCAGGCCGCGCATGCTGAAGAACGGTTTCACGAGGCGGCCTCCATCGTGCCGAGGTAGGCGCTCTGGACCTCGCTGGAGGCCCGCACCTGGTCCGGCGAGCCCGTTGTCAGGTGTCTGCCGAGGTGCATGACCGTCACCGTGTCGGCGAGCTCGAAGACCATGTCGAGGTCGTGTTCGATCAGGAGGACCGTCACGTCGGCGGGCAGGGCGGCGACGAGTTCGGTGAGTCGCGCCGCCTCCGCCGGGGACATCCCGGCGGCCGGCTCGTCCAGCAGCAGCAGCCGCGGTTCGGTGGCCAGGGCGACGGCGACCTCCAGCTGCCGCCGTTCGCCGTGCGAGAGGGCGGCCGCCAGGACGTCGTGCCGGCCGGGCAGCCCCACCCGCGCGAGGAGCGTCCGGGCCTGCTCGATCGACTCCGTCCGGGCGCTCACCCTCCGCCAGCCGCCGAGCCCGGCACCGGCACCGGCAGCGGCACGGGCGCGGGCGCGGCGCAGGACGGCGAGCAGGACGTTCTCCAGCACGGTCTCGCGCAGGAAGAGGCTGGAGTGCTGGAACGTCGCGGCGACACCGAGTCCGACCCGCCGGTCCACGGGCAGCCGGGTCACGTCCTTGCCGTCGACGAGGATGGTCCCGCCGGTCGTCGCGAGCGTTCCCGAGATCAGGCCGAACAGCGTCGACTTGCCGGCGCCGTTCGGTCCGATGACCGCGTGCCTGGCACCCCGGCGCACGGTGAGGTCGACCTCGTCCAGGGCCCGGAAGGATCCGAAGTGCCGGGATACCTGGCGCAGTTGCAGTAGATCGCGTTCAGTCACGCCGTCCTCTTCCGGGTCAGCTTGGGCGGGATCCGTACACCGGCCAGCCCTCGGGGCAGCGCGTAGACGGCGATCACGAAGAACAGTCCGAGCAGCAACGGCCCGCGTCCCGCGACGGCTTCGAGGTTTCCGAGGTAGTCGCGGGTGAGCCAGACGAGGGCGGCTCCGGCACAGGCCCCCCGCATCGAGCCGGAGCCGCCGATGACGACGGCGAGCAGGGCCAGCGCGGCGATCTCGAACCCCGCGTCGCCGGGCGAGACGAACCGCTGCACCGACACCCACAGCCCCCCTGCGACGCCGGCCAGCGCACCGGCGCCGCAGTAGACGGCCAGGGCGTAGCGTCGGGTGGGGTACCCGATCGCGCTCATGCGGCGTTCGTTGTCGCGGATTCCGCGCAGGGCGAGGGCGAACGGCGTCGCGCCCAGGCGGGAGACGGCCGCGAAGAGCGCCAGGAACACGGCGAGGACGTAGAAGTACACCAGCCCGTCGAGCTCCAGCGCGGACATGCCCGGCAGCGGTACGACGGGCGGGATGCCGGACACCCCGTCGGTGCCGTTCGTCAGCGACTTCCAGTTGACGGCGGCGCTGTAGGCGATCTCGCCGATGGCCAGCGTCAGCATCAGGAACACCACGCCCCGGGCCCGCACCGCCAGCCATCCGGTGGGCAGGGCCACCAGCGCGGAGACTCCGGCAGCGATGAGCAGTTGGAGTACCCCGACGTCGGTGAGCCGCGTAGCGACGATCGCCGCCGTATAGGCACCGACGCCGAAGTAGGCCGACTGGCCGAGGGTCGGCAGCCCGGTCAGGCCGGTGAGCAGGTTCACGCTGATCGCGAGAAGGGCGAACACCAGGATCCGCGACAGGGTGCCGATGGCGTACGGACCGAGGACGAAGGGCGCCGCCGCGAGCCCGAGGGCAACGGCGGCCGTGGACAGCCGCCGTGCGGCGAAGGCGTCTGAACCGGACCGGCTCATGCGCGCACCCCCGACGGGACCAGGCCGTGCGGGCGGACGACGAGCACGACCAGCATGGTGCCGAAGAGCAGGAACGGGGCGTACTCCGGGAGGAGCGCCACGCCGAGCGTCTGCACCTGGCCGATGAGGAGCGCGCCGGTGAGCGCGCCGCGCACGGATCCGAGACCGCCCACGACCACGACGACGAGGGAGAGGACGAGGACGGTCTCGTCGACGCCCGGGCCGGGACCCAGGATCGGCGCCCCGAGGACGCCGCCGACCACGGCCAGTGCCGCGCCGAGGGCGAAGACCCCGTAGAGCACCTTGCGGATGTCCACGCCCAGGGCGCGGACCATGTCGCGGTCCGCGACGGTGGCCCGTACCAGCGCTCCGAGGGAGCTGCGCTCGAACAGGAGGTACACGGCGGCGGCGAGGCCGGCCGCGACGCCGATGAACACGAGCCGGTAGACCGGATAGGCATGGCCGAGGAGGTCCACCGTCCCGCGCAGCGAGTTCGGCGGGTCGGTGGGCAGCACCTCGCCGCCGAAGGCAGCGGCGAGGAGATCGGCGACGATGAAGGTGATGCCGAGCGTCAGCACGGCCTGGTCGAGGTGCCCGCGGCCGGCAAGCGGCTGGGTGAGGAACGTCAGCGCCGCTCCGCCCAGGACGCCCAGGAGGGCGCCGGCCGCCAGCGCGAGGAGCAGGCCCCCCAGGCTCCCGTCGGACAGGGCGTACGCGACGTAGGCGCCGGCGAGGTAGAGCGTGCCGTGAGCCAGGTTGAGCACGTCCATCATGCCGAAGACCAGGGAGAGGCCGACGGCGATCGTGAACAGGAGCAGACCGAAGGCGACCCCGTCGATGACGCTGACGAAGTTGCCGTCCAACCATCCGTACATGTCAGCCGCCCAGCCGGACGAGCTCGGAACTCACGGTGTTGGTCCCCTGCTTGACCTCGCGCAGGTACCAGGGCTGCACGGGCGTGCCGCCGCTGTTGAACCGCCAGGTGCCGCGCGGGCTTTCGATGTCCCCGACCCCGGCGATGGCGGCGTTGACCGTCTCCGACTGACCACGCCGCTCACCGCCAGCACCCGGTCCTGCTTGACCAGCTTCTCCGCCGCCGCCTTGCCGGAGTCGGCCGTCTCCCCTTCGTCCGCGACGACGATCTCCACCTCGCGCCCGCCGAGCCTGCCGCCGTGCTGTTCGACGTAGAGCTCGAAGCCCTGCTTCATGTCGTCGCCCAGCGCCTTGTAGGTCCCCGACTGCGGGACGAGGAGCCCGATCTTCAAGGGTCCGTTCTGCTTGTCGCCGTCGCCCGTCCCCAGGCTGGCGCCACCGCACGCCGTGGCCAGGAAGAGGGCTGCCGTCGTCACGGCGATCAGACCAACGGGACGAAATCGACCTGCCATGGAAACTCCGAACGTTGTCAACCGGCGCTGGTCGGCCGGATGTTGCTGATGGGGCTCGCTGAGGGATCCCGGAGGAGGGTGCCGGGGCCAGGGGCCCGGCCGCCGTGCGCGTTTCGCCGCCGCCCGCACGGGCTCGAAGCGAGAGCCGCTGCCTGGCCGAGCACGCCGACCGCTCCGGGGGTTTCGGAAGTGACACGTGTCTATCGCGTATTGCCGACGCACGTCAAGAGTTCACGATATTGCCGATCCCCCATGCGCCGCACCCCTTGACCCCGGCCCGGAACATGGCGCAATACTGACGCCCGTCACAACGGCGCAATGCCAATTCGGCGACAGCTCTTGCCCAGGCAGGGAGTGAAGCAACATGACCGATGATCCATCGCGGCGCAACATCCTCAAGAACAGCGGGATGTTGGCCGGTGCCGCACTGCTCTCCGGTGTGGCGGGTGCGGGCACGGCACAGGCCGCCCCGCGCGCAACCGCGTCCTCACCCGTGGTGGAGGCGCCCGCGGGCCGGCTGCGCGGCAGCACGGAAGGGGGCCTCAACGTCTTCCAGGGCGTGCCCTACGCGGCGCCGCCCGTCGGCGCCCTTCGATGGCGGCCGGCCCAGCCCCATCCCGGCTGGGAGGGGACGCGCGATGCGACCGCCTTCGGGCCGAGCGCACCGCAGCCCTACCGGGAAGGGGGCGACCAGGTCCTCGGAACGCACGGCTCGCCTCCCTTCGACGAGGACTGCCTCACGCTCAACGTCTGGGCCCCGCAGACCGGCGGCGCCAAGCGGCCGGTGATGGTGTGGATCCACGGCGGCGGCTTCATCTCCGGATCCGGCTCGATGCCCAACTACTCCGGCGAGACCTTCGCACGCAGTGGCGACCTCGTCGTCGTGACCATCAACTACCGCCTGGGCCCGCTGGGTTACCTCTACTTCGGGGAGGACGGCGCCGGCGGGAACTTCTGGCTCACCGACCAGCTCGCCGCGCTGAACTGGGTACGGGAGAACATCGCCGCGTTCGGCGGCGACCCGGACAACATCACCGTTGCCGGACAGTCCGGCGGCGCCCTGTCGGTCGCGGCGCTGGCCGGCGCCCGGACCAAGGGCCGCCCACTGTTCCGGCGCGCGATCCTGCAGAGCCCGCCGCTCGGGCTGAAGATCCCCACCCGCGCCGAGTCCCTGCAGCGCACCGCGGCCTTCCTGGACATCGTCGGGGCCAAGGACGTGGCGGAGCTCCGGGCCGTGCCCTGGCCGCGCCTGATCGCCGCCACCTTCGAGATGTTCGGGCGCACCGCACAGTGGGGGTACTGGTCGACCCCGTTCCTGCCGGTGCTCGACGGGGTCACGCTGGACCGCAACCCCGCCGACCTGCTGCTCAGCGATGCCGGGGCGGACATCGAGGTCCTGATCGGCTGGACCAGGGAGGAGGCGAACTTCGCCTTCGCCCTCAGCGAGCCGTACGCCACGGCGACCAAGGAGCAGGTGCTCGCCAGAGCCCGGAACACCTTCGGAAGCCGGGCGGCCCAGGCTTACACCGCGTACGAGGAGGCCCGCCCGGGCGCCCGCCCGCTGGATGTGCTGATGGACCTGATCAGCGACGACCTGTTCCGCATGCCGTGCGTGGCGCTGGCCGAACGGCGGGCGGCGCGTGGGCGTCCCGTCTGGGCGTACCAGTTCAACCTCCCGACGCCCGCGCACAACGGCCAACTCGCCGCCGCGCACTGCCTGGAGCTGCCCTTCGTGTTCAACAACTTCGACAAGTGGTCGCAGGCGCCCTTCCTCACCGGGCTGGGCCCCAGGGTCCGGGACGGTCTCGCCGCGACCATGCACGCGTCCTGGATCTCCTTCGTCCGCACCGGCGACCCGAACCACCACCCCATGCCGCAGTGGGATCGGTACGGCCGGGACTCGCGCACGACGATGACCCTCGACTCGGTCACCACCGCCACCGAGGACGTCGCCGGCTACTGGCGCCGCCTGCACCATCCGGCGGTGCCGTAGCCGCCCCCGCCGCCCTGCGGCGAACAGTCCTGCGGCGGACACACCATGCCTCCAGGTCCCGCGCCGGGTGCGCACCGCGGGACCTGGAGGGGGCCGTCAGAGGTGCTGAAGGACGGCGGAGGTGAATTCGGCGGTGGAGGCGGAGCCTCCGAGGTCGCGCGTGCGTACCGGGGTGGTGGCCAGGACGCGGGCGATGGCCCCGTTGATGTCGGCCGCGGCCCCGGGGTGCCCGAGGTGGTCGAGCATCATGGCGGCGGACCAGATCGCGCCGATGGGATTGGCGAGGCCCTGCCCCGCGATGTCGGGGGCCGATCCGTGGACCGGCTCGAACATGGACGGGTGCTCGCCCGACGGGTCGAGGTTGGCGGACGGAGCGATGCCGATGCCGCCGGCCACCGCCGCCGCCAGGTCGCTGAGGATGTCCCCGAGGAGGTTGGACGCGACGACGACGTCGAAGCGTGCGGGGTCGAGGACGAACTTGGCGGCCAGGGCGTCGATGTGCTCCTGGTTCCACTCGACCGCGGGGTGCTCGGCGGAGCGCTCGGCGACGAGCTCGTCCCAGAACGGCATGGTGTGCACGATGCCGTTGGACTTGGTCGCCGACGTGAGTACGCCGCCGCGCCGTTCGGCGAGGCGGAACGCGAAGTCGAGGACCCTGGTGACCCCCGCCCGTGTGAACACGGCTTGCTGCACGGCCATTTCGTCCGGGCCCCCGCGGTTCATCCGGCCGCCGATCTCGCTGTACTCGCCCTCGGTGTTCTCCCGGACGACCACGAAGTCCACTGCGCCGGGCCCGGCGCCCCGTACGGGGCTGGGAAGACCGTCGAACACACGGATCGGGCGGAGGTTGACGTACTGGCCGAAGGCCCGGCGGATCGGGATGAGCAGACCCCACAGCGAGACGTGGTCCGGCACACCCGGGCAGCCGACGGCGCCGAGCAGGATCGCGTCGTGCCGGCGGAGCTGCTCCAGTCCGTCCTCGGGCATCATCGAGCCGTGGCGGAGGTAGCGCTCGCAGGACCAGTCGAACCGCTCGTAGGTGAAGGTGATGCCGTGGCGCTTCCCGACGGTGTCGAGGACCTCGCATGCCGCCGGGAGGACTTCGGTGCCGATGCCGTCACCGGGGATGAGGGCGATGCTGTGGTTCGTCATGGTTCGCATTCCAGCAATCGGGGGCGGTCCGGGTCCAACACCCATCCCCGATGTGACTCATAGGCGGACCCTATGGGTCGGTGGGACGGCGAGTTCCAGGAAGGCGCGGGCGGCCGGCGTCAGCCGCGCCTTGCGGCTCACCAGGACGTCGTGCTGGACACAGGCCGGCTCCAGATCGAGGACGAGGGCTCCCGCCCGCTCGGACAGGTCGGCCCAGGACTCCGTCACCACCGCCAGTCCGACACCCCCGAGCACCAGGGGGAGGAAGGCCACGCGGTGTTCGGTCTCCACCGCGATGCGGACGTCGATCCCCTGCGCCTTCAGGTCGTCGACGTAGGCGCGGATCCCGGTCCCCCGCTGCCCGACGATCAGCCGGTGTCCTTCGAGCTGTTCGCGCCGGACCGGCCGGCCGGCCGGGAACGGGCCGGTCGGCGGGGTGACCAGGACGAGCCGGTGATCCCCGACATGGTGCGGGACGACGTCCGCGTTCGGCAGCGGCAACGAGGTGGTGGCCAGCAACCCGAGTTCGCAGCCTCCCGTGCGCACCATCTCGACCACGTCCTCGCGGGTGAGGGCCACCCGCAGGCTGAGCGACACGGCCGGATGGCGTTCGCTGAAGCGCTGGATCATGCCGCTGAGGGGGTCGATCGCGGGTGAGGGCATCGAGGTGATCTCCAGGCGCCCGGCGCGCAGTTCCCGCACGGCGCCGACCCCGGCCCTGGCGAGCTCCAGGGCGCGCAGGGCTTCGCGTGCCGGTGGCACCAGTGCGGTGCCGGCCTCGGTGAGGACCACCTTCCTGCCCACCCGGTGGAACAGGCTGCTGTCCAGTTCGCGCTCCAGGACCTGGATGGCCTGCGACAGGGACGGCTGGGACACGTAGAGTGCCGCGGCCGCGCGGCTGAAGCCGCCGTGGTCCACGATGGCGAGGAAGTACGTCAGCTGGCGGAAGTCCACGGTTCAGCGCGGGCCGTCCGCGACGAACCGCACGCTCCCGTCGCCGCCGCGCCGGAGCAGGCCGGCCGTGGGGGCGGGGAAGTGGGTGCCGATCACGAGCGTTCCCCTATCGGCGTACCGGTCGACGAATGCCCGCCGGGTGGCTGCGGCCTGCGCCGCGTCGGTGTCGGCGAGGCCGGCCACGTCCGGTTCGATGAACTGCAGCGGGTGGTGCACGAGGTCACCGGTGATGACGGCGCGTTCCCCGCCGGATTCGACCACGACCGCGACCTGGCCCGGGGTGTGCCCGGGGGCGGCTTCCAGGCGTACTCCGTCGCACACCCGGTGGTCGGTTCCGACGAAGTCCACGAGACCCGCATCGATGAGGGGCTGCATCGTGTCGGGGAGGTTGGTCTCCGCCTCGTCCGCCCAGTGGTCCCATTCGACGCGCGTGACGAGGTGACGTGCACGGGGGAAGGTGGGCACCCACTTCCCTTCCACCAGGTGCGTGTTCCATCCGATGTGGTCGAAGTGGAGGTGGGTGCACACCACGGTGTCGATCGATTCCGGCGGGTGGCCGAGGGCGGTGAGGTCGTCGAGCCACGTGGTGTCCAGCATCTGCAGGAAGGGCACTGATGCCCGGGCGTTGCCCACGCACGTGTCCACGAGGATCCTGCGCGTACCGGTGTCCACGAGCAGCCCGTGCACCGAGAGCACGAAGGTGCCGTCCGGCCTGCTGTAGCCAGGACCGGGCCACGGGTACTTCTTCAGGAGCGCGGTGTCGTCCGTCCGCAGGACCCCCGCGAGCGGCACGGCGATTTCCGCCTCCAGCACCTTGTGGATCACCGTCGTACCAATGCGCCACGTCGCCATACGAACCTCCGCTCAACGGTGGATCGAATAATATTGACGTTCGCCATAAATACGCAATACCCCGAGGCGGCACAGTACGGCGGGCCGTCGGCCGAGCTCACCCCCGTGAAGCTCGACCCCGACCCGGCCGGCGCCGCCGCCACCCCCCCCTCGACACTCCAGTGGCGGCGAAGCATTGGTAACGTACACCAGAGTGACTGTCCGGCGTCAACCAAAGTGTTGCCGGTGCCGGCCCGAAGGGCCTCGAGCAACACTGTGGTGGGCAAAGGCTCGGCATCACGCCAAGGAGGCCGTGTACGTGGAGGATGACCAGTCGCCCACCTTCGCCCAACTCCTGGACCACCTCTTCCGGGAGGTGCACCCCCCTTCCCGTGGGCCCTACACCTACGCCGAGGTCGCCGAGGGGATCCGCAAGGCCGCGACCGGAGAGGGGCGCGGGGTGACCGCGAGCGCCATCCAGCAACTGCGCACCGGCGCCAAGCGGAACCCGACGCGGCACACCATCAAGGCGCTGGCCGACTTCTTCGGCGTACCGGCGGGTTACTTCGTCGACAGCGCGGCGGCCGAACGCACCAGGGCCGAGATCGACCTCCTCGCCGCCATGCGCGACCAGGACGTCCGCAAGGTGGCCCTGCGCGCCAACGGCCTGAGCGTCGACAGCCTGAAGATGCTGTCCACCGTGATCGAACAGGCCCGGAAACTCGAAGGACTCACCACCGAGGACGCCGCCCAGGACCTGAACCTGGACGACTGAACGGCGCGGCGGGCGGCGGCGCTCTCACGCTCCCCACCCCCGGCTGCGCAACGAAGTCGTGATCATGTCAGCATGGGGGCGCGCGGCGCGCCCACCGGGCTTCCCGGGGAGAGGTTCGCACCGGCCGACCACCCCCCGACCGGCGTCACCAGAGTGAGGACATGGACCTTGAGCAGCTTCGCGCCAGGTGTGAGGCGCGCATCGAGGCACTTCGACTCCCGCACCGCTTCAGCACCCGCGACCTGCGCGACGCCGTGGCCGAACAACGCGGACGCCCCATCGTCCTGCGCCCGCTGAGCACCCTGGGCGCTACGGACGCCCCGTGCGGCATCCGTCTGGAGACCCCGGACGCCGACCTGTTGTTCTACGAGGAGGCCACCTCCGCCCTCCACCAGAACCACATCCTCGCCCACGAGATCAGCCACATCATCTGCGACCACCCCGGCAGCCTGGAGCTGGACCGGGACGCCCTGCACGCGATCGGGTTCAACCCCACCCTCGTCCAGCGCATGTCCGGCCGGACCAGCTACACCAGCGAGGACGAACGCGAGGCCGAGGTGATGGCCAGCGTGATCCGACAACTCATGTACCGGGGACGCGAAAGCCCGTCGACCCGGCCCGCCAGCGGCGCCGAGAGCTGGGACGCGCTGTTCGCCGAGCCACACAGGAAGAAGCGCCACCGGAAATGATCAACATCCTCTTCACGGGCACGGCCCTCGTGCTGCTGTGCTTCGCCGCCTACTGGGTGCGAGGACGCGGCGGACACCGCCCCACGGGCACCTGGGCGATGGCGGCGCTGCTGACCTCGTTCGCCCTCGCCTTCGCCTCCTACGCCCCCGCCGTCGAGCGCGCGGTCGAATCGGTGGTCCCCCACGTCGCCCGGCTCCTCAGCAACACCTTCACCCTGACGGCGGCCACCTCGGTCCTCGCCTTCCTCTTCCAGCTCAACCTCGACCGCGAACGGGCCCAGCGGCAGATCCGACTGCGCGTCATCGCCCTCGCGATCTCCGTCGCGGGCATGAGCGCCTTCTTCGCCGCCGAACAACTCACCGGACGAAACCCGGCGTTGTACGCGTGCTACGTGCTCATCTACATCTCCTACCTCGGGTACACGGCCAAGGACTTCCTGCTGCAGACCTGGGCCCAGTCCAAGCGCTCGACCCGCCGCAGTCAGCGCTGGGGCCTGCGCACGACCTCGGTCGGGTGTGGCTTCGCCCTCGTCTACGCCGCGTACAAGCTCTTCGCCCTGGTCTCCATCGGCCTCGGTCTGGGCCTCGTGCCCGACCACGCCCGCTGCTCGACGCCGCTGACCCCCTTCCGCTGCACGTTCAGCGTGACCGCGCCCGCCGTCGCCGTGCTCCTCATCACCGTCGGGCTCACCCTCCCCGCCCTGCTGTGGCCGCTCAGCCAACTGCGCCGCCGCCGCTGGGAACGGAACTCGTTCGCCGCGCTGGAACCCCTGTGGCGGGAGGTCACCTCGGCGGTCCCCGAGGTCGTGCTCGACCCGGGCAGCACCGAAGCCGAAGCCGACGCCCACGACCTCGACTTCCACCTCCACCGCCGGGTCATCGAGATCAACGACTGCGTGCTGGCCCTGCGCCGGTACCGCCAGGCGTCGGTACGGGACGCCGCGGCGGCCGAGGTCGCCCGCCGGGGCGCGGCCGACACCCCCGAGGGCGACGCGGAGGTGGAGGCGGCGGTCATCTCCGCGGCCGTCGACGCCAAGCGCACCGGCCTCCTCCCCGACGGCGAGGAGGCCCCGCCCGCCGCGGGCACCCGCTCCCGCAAGGGCGACCTCCCGGCGGAGACCGCCTGGCTGCTGCTCGTGGCGGACGCCTACGCGCGCCGCCCGGCGCCCGAGACCGCGGGCGCGGCCTCGTGACCGCCCCGCGCCAGGACCCCCTGCGCGACCCGCGCTTCTTCGCGGACCCGTACCCCACCTACGACCGGCTGCGCGAGGGCTGCCCCGTCCGACAGATCCCCACCGGCTCCGGCGGCCATCACGCGTACCTGATCACCGGCCACCCCGAGGCCCGCGAGGCGTTCACCGACCCCCGCCTGTCCAAGGACACGGCCCGCTTCTTCGCCGGCCGGCCCTCGAACCGCGACCTGCACCCGGCGGTCTCCCGCAACATGCTGGCGAGCGACCCTCCCGCGCACACCCGCCACCGGCGGGTGGCGACGCCCCTGTTCACCACCGGCCGCGTCCGCGCGCTGCGCCCGTACATCACCCGGGTCGTGGACGACCTCATGGCCGCGTGGCGACCGGACACGGACATCGATCTGGTGGCGGATCTGGCGGTACCCCTGCCGGTCACCGTCGTCTGCGAGCTGCTGGGCGTGCCGGAATCCGACCGCGTCACGCTCGCCGGCTGGTCCCACGACCTCTTCGACGCGACCGGCTCCGACCGCATCGACGCCGCGTCGCACCGCATCGGCGACCACCTCACCCGCCTCGTCGACACGGCCCGCAGCGCCCCCGGTGACGGCCCGCTCCACTCCCTCGTACGCGACTGCGAGGAGGGCGGCCTCGACCGGGACGAGACCGTCTCCCTGGCCGCCCTCCTCCTGGTCGCGGGGCACGAGACCACCACCCACTTCATCGGCAACGCCGTCCTGGCCCTGCTCCGGAACCCGGAGGCCTTCGACCGCCTGCGCCGGGACCCGGACCTGATCCCCGGCGCCCTCGACGAACTTCTCCGCTTCGACTCCCCGGTGAGCGTGGCCACCTTCCGCCACAGCACGCAGGACCTGAGCATCGGCGGGATCGACATCCCGGCGGGCTACCCGGTCCTCATCGCCCCCGGAGCCGCGAACCGCGACCCGGCGGCCTTCCCGGACCCGAACCACCTGGACCTGGACCGCGACGCCGGAGGCCACCTCTCCTTCGGCCACGGCATCCACCGCTGCCCGGGCGCCCCCCTGGCCCGGGCCGAGGCGGAGATCGCCCTCCGCGCCCTGGTGACCCGCTTCCCGAACATGCGCCTGGCCACCCCCGCGGAGTCCCTGACCTGGCGCCGGACCCGCCTCACCCGCGGCCTGGCCGCCCTGCCCCTCACCCTCGCCTGACGTGCGAAGCACCCGGGCGGGCTGATCAGGCTGCGGCGAGGGAGATCTCGGTCGACTTGATCAGGGCGACGACCGGGGTGCCGGCGGTCAGACCGAGCGCGTCGACGGCGTCCTTCGTGATGGCGGCGGTCAGTTCACCGCCCTCGACTGAGACCTTGACCGAGCCCATCGCGCCACCGGTCGACACGCCGGTGACCGTGCCCTCGATCTGGTTGCGGATGGAGATGCCCTCCAGGGGGGCGGTGGCGAGCGCGACCTCCGTGGACTTCACGAGCGCCTTCACCGCGGAGCCCGCCGCGAGGGCGAGCTCCTTGACGGCGTCGGCGGTGATCGCGGCGGTGATGTCCTGACCGCCCGCCAGGCGGACCTTCACGGTCGCCATGGCCTCGCCCGTGGTGACGGCCGTGACCGTGCCGGGGAACTGGTTGCGGATGCTCAGGCCCATGGGGGACGCCTCACAAGTCGTTCGGAGCGGCAGCGCCTTCCGAGGGCTGCACCGTCCCCGACGCTACTGAAGCGGTACGCGCCTCTGCCCAGGCGCGTCACGTTCGCCGCCCGCAGTACCCCTTTCAGGTCAATGCGCCGACCGGTTTGCCGCACTGCGGCCCGCCCCGGCGGCAGGGAGCAGGGCCTCGGCCCCGGCCCCCCACGGCCGCCGTTCACGTCGGCTGCCCCGCCCCGATCAGCGGCACTGGCCGGACGGCGGACCGTCCACGGTGACGTCGAGCAGCTCCGGCGCGGGAGAGTTGCCCGTGCACCGCAGCGGCCCGGTGACGGTGGTGCCGGACAGTGCGGTGCCGCCCGCGTTGGACTCCAGGGTGACCGGCCCGGTGACCGAACCGCCAGGGTGACCGGGCCGGTGCTGCCGTGCACGGCGAGCGGGCCGGTGATCCGTACCGCGCACAGGGACAGGGCGCGTGCCCCGTCCGCGGAGACCCGCCCGGTGATCCCGGCGGCCGAGGCCGCCAGGGCGCCGCCGGGCTCGATCCGGACCGGGCCGGTCTGCCTGGCACCGGCTCCCAGGCACAGCGACTCGCCGGCGGCCACCGTCAGCGGGCCCTCAAGGGTTCCGGTGAGGCAAGGACGGCTGAACCCGACGGTGAGCGGGACGGGTTCGGGGCTGCCGCTCGGGGCGTGCAGCGGACCGCCCTCGTAGCGGGCGGTGATCGAGTGGCTTCCGGGCCTCAGGACCTGGGTCCGCAGCACCGCCCGGCCGTCCGTCAGGGGCACGGTGCCGAGCGGGGTGTCGCCGTCGAGGAGGACGACGCTGCCCGTCGGGGCGCCGCCGGCCGGGGAGGTGACCTGGGCGGTGAGGGTGGCGGAGTGCCCGTACAGGGGGGTGGTGGTGTCCGCGGTGAGGGTGAGGGTGGTGTCGTACCGCCAGGAGATGGCGGCGCGACCGTTGCCCCGGTTGATGCCGGCGATCAGGCTGACTCCGGTGGCGAGGGGTGTGGCGTAACCGCTTCCCCCGCCGCCGCCGGCGCCCGGCAGGTTGTCGGGATTACCGCCGCCGGACCCCCCGCCACCGCCGAAGTAGCCGCCTCCGCCACCGCCTCCGCCGTTGCCGCCGCGGCCGCCGTTGCCACCGGCGCCGCCGCTGCCCGGGTTGGGCAGGCCGGTGTTGGGGTCGGTGTCGCCGCCGGGGATGCCGGGGCCGCCCAGTTTGGAGTTGGGGCTGCCGGTGCCGTGCGCGGTCCGGGTCGCGCCACCGCCGGCGATTCCGGAGCCCTGGGGTCCGTCGGCCTGGCCGCCGGGTGCGCCGGAGCCTCCGCCGCCGTGGCCGCCGTGCAGGGCGGGGCCGCCGTTGCCGGCCCCGCCTCCGCCGCCGGCGACCAGCACGCGCTCGGTGGTCCCGTTCGCGTTCGCGCCGACGCTCAGGTCGGAGGCTCCGCCGCCCGAACCGCCGCCGCCGTGGGCGCCGCCTCCGCCCGCCCCGTGACCGTGACCGCCGGGGCGTGCGTACTCGCCGCGCCGGGAGCTGCCGGAACTGCCGGCGGCGCCCACGGTGAGCTGGAGGACCTGGCCGGGGGTGACGGCCAGGGTGGCGCGGGTGTGGCCGCCGAGGCCTCCGGGGGCCCCGGTCTCGGGCGGGTTGGGGGTGACGTATCCCGCGGCGCTGCCGCCCTCGGCGCCGAACAGGTCCACGGTCAAGGAGCTGACTCCGGCCGGGACGGTGAAGGTGTCGGTGCCGGGTGCGGTCCAACTGCATCCGGCGCCGGGGTCGGCGCTGCGGATGCCCGCCGTGCCGCAGGCGGGCTCGGCCGCGGTGGCGGCTGCGGGAGGCGGGAAGAGCGCGGCGCTCAGGAGCACCGCGGCGCCGGCCAGGACCACAGCGGGGGTCCGCGCAGGTCTCAATGCATTCATGTGTCGGTTCTTCTGCCGTGTCCGGAAGGATGGGGTGCGGGTGCCGTGCGGGATCAGATGCCGTCGTCGGCGCAGAGCGCCCAGCCGTCGGTGTAGGTGTTCGGGGAGCTGCCGCCGCCGGTGTGGGCGTCGGCGGTCCAGTACGCGGCCGTGGTGGTTCCGTCGCCGACCGGGCTGCCGCCGGAGGTGCTGGGGTAGCTGCCGTTGAGGTGGTCGCCGACGGAGCCGGGACCGGTGAAGTTGGTGGTGGTGAGGCTGCCCCCGCTGATCGCGGCGCCGCCGCTGACCAGTGTGCCGTCGCCCTCACCGCAGCCGACGGTGGCCGTCTGCCCGGTCGTGGCGGCGGTGGGACCGCTGACCGAGGTGTGCCGGACGGTGACCGTGGCCCCGCTGACGTCGATGTCGTCGCCACTGCAGATGGCGTAGGCGTAGGTGGTGTTGTTGCTGTTGCCTCCGCCGCCGTTCCAGCCGACGGCGGTCCAGGAGTCGGGGTTCGTCTCGCCGTTGGCGGCGGCCTTCTGGCCGAAGCCGTGGCCGGAGTCGTTGAAGGTGGGGAAGCTTGCGATCGGCTTGAGGCTGCCGACGCTCGCGGGGGTGATGCGGGCGCCGCCGCCGAGCAGGCGGGTGTTCGCGGGACAGGAGGCGGTGACGAGGCCGACGGTGCCGCTGGTGGTGGGTCCGGCCAGCTTGTTCATCACCACTTGGGTGTGGTCGACGAGGCTGCTGTTGAAGCACATGGCGTACGGGGTGCTGGAGAAGGAGGCGTTGACCGCTCCCCCGCTCCCGCCGATGCCCAGCCAGTGGGTGACGTCGGTGCCGACGACCCCGGTGGAGCCGAGGTACTCGGTACTGCCGTTGGGGCTGGGCACCGTGCCGTTGACCTTGTTGCCGTTGGAGGAGCTGCCGGTGCCGATGGTCTGGCTGATGCCGCCGCCGGAGACCAGGCCGCTGGAGCAGGCGGCGTCGGTGGTGATCTCGGCGAACGTGGAGGCGGGGCCGGCCGTGGCTCCGGGGGTGCGGACGGTGACGCCGACGGAATTGGCGTACGCGGCGAAGGGCACGGCCACGGCCAGAGCGGCACCCGCCACGAGGGCGAGTGCCCGCCCCCGGCGGCTGGAGCGTTGGCGCAGGTCAGGGTTCATGGGATCCATCTCCTCGGATCTCCGCAGGATGGCGCCCAGTGCGGTGGGCGGCAGCTGCGTACCGTAGCAGTGGATCGGAGCCGCATCTATGGGGTGTTTACACAGTGAGACCTTGCATATGCGATCCCGTAGAACGGGGCCCGGGGCGCCCGGCTCAGAGCACGGTGACGCGGGCGAGGGCTCAGGAGGTGTGGTCGAGGGCCGAATTGGCGTTGGCGTCCTCGACGACCAGGTGCAGCAGCTTCACCCCGCGCACGTCGAGGTCCACCTGCACGGGGCCGCCCGCGCCGGTCAGCTCGGCGCTGGTGAACAGCACCTTCCCGTCGCCCCGCACCGAGGCCTTCGTCGCGCCCGTGGCGGCCTGGTTCGTCGAGAAGTCGTCGATGCCGACGAGCGCGGTGAAGCGGTCCGCCCTACCGCCGAGGTGGTAGACGATCTCGGAGGGCGCGTGGACGCCCAGGCCCTTGGCGTACGTCACACCGCCGAACGAGATCGGCGCGCCGTCCCCGGCCGCCTTACGCCCGTTGGACCGGTCGCGCTCCACCGGACCCCAGCCGTTGGCGGCCGACACCCACTCCAGATCGCTCAGATAGGCGTCGTCGGCCGGCGCCGTGGGGACCCGCTCCGTGGCGGAGTAGCGCAGCGGCCCGGTCGGGGACTCCGCGGTGCCGTGGCCCGTCGCGGTGGTCGCCCGGACCTGCCAGCCTGTGGGGGCGCGCAGCGCCAGGAGTGCACGGGTCCAGGGCTTGGCCGACCCGTTGCCCAGGGTCGCGGTGACCGTGAAGGCGTTGCCCGGTACGGCCGGACCCTAAATCTGCGCGCGGACATCGACCGTACGGCCGTCGCCGGGCCGAGACCGAGGTGACCGCCCTGGTCAAGGAGTACGAGGACCTGTACGACCTGGCGCCGGAACTGCGACCGGGAGGCGAGCGGCACGACTCGCTGCGCTACGCCGCCCGCATCGAAGCCGGCCTGCGCACCTTCCTCGAAACGGGCGGCTTCGGGGCCTTCACCACCAACTTCGAGGACCTCGGCGGACTGCGCCAGCTGCCCGGCCTCGCGGTCCAGCGGCTCATGGCCCAGGGGTACGGCTTCGGCAGGCGTACTACCGGCTGGCGCAGGGACTGTGACCCGCGGATCCCGCGACTCGGCGCCCACCATACGATACGCAGCGTAACCGGAGCGCGCACCGGACGGAGCGCACCTAGGCTGGAATCAGCCGCCGGAATCTGGCCCTGGCGAGCACCGCTTTCCGGACGGAGGCGTGGCGCGTGGAGATGGCTGCCGAGCAGGATGCCCCGACTGCCGCGTTCGTGGTCGACCCGGACGGCATGGTGAGCGGCTGGAGCGAGGGCGGGCGGTTGCTGTTGGGATGGACGGGAGAGGAGACCGTGGGGCGGCCGGTGACCGACCTGTTCGTCGATCCCCCACCACCCGGCTTCCCCGAGGGCTACGGCGCCGTCCCCGACCCCACGGGGTCCGTCCCCCTGCGCCACCGGGACGGTTCCACGGTGGACGCCGTGGTGGCCGCTCAGCCGCTGTTCGGCGCCGGCGGGCGGGCACTGGGCCACGTGATGACCGTCCAGCCCTGGGGGCGCCGCCCGGTGATCGCCGACCGGGCCTTCGAGCAGTGCCCCTTCGCTCTGGGCGTCTACGACCCCGAGCTGCGGTTCCTGTGGATCAACGCCTCCTCGGGCCGGGTGATAGCGCACTCCGAGGAGCAGGTGCTCGGTAAGAAGTACCGCGAGGTGCTCCCCGAATCCGACCGCTCGCTGTTTCCCGAGAGGGACGACAAGCCCTACACCGACCAGCTCTCCGAAGTGGCGAGGACGGGCAGGCCCGCGCGGCTCATCACCGTGTTCCGCCCGCTCGGCAGCAACTACGCCAACGCCTGGGCCACCAGCATCTGGCCCGTCCGGGATGCCGAGGGCAGGGTCCGCGCGGTCGCCAACTGGGGGTTCGACATGAGCGCCGAGTACTGGGCCCGGCAGCGCCTGCTCATCCTCAACGAGGCCAGCGGCGGCATCGGCCGGACACTCGACGTGATCGGCACCGCCCAGGAGCTGGCCACGACCCCGGTGCCGGGATTCACCGACCTCGTCACCGTGGACCTCTTCGACGAGGTGCTGCGCGGGGAGGAGCCGCCCTCCGTGTCCGGGTTCACCCCCGGCGAGACCATCGTCCTCAGCCGTGCCGCCCAGCACAGTGCGAAGGGGGACACCGACCTGGCTCCCGGCCCGACCACGCCGGTCAGCCACCCTCCCGATTCCGTCGCCGCCCGCTGCATGGCCACCGGCAGGTCCACGGTCGAGCTCGCCGCCGATCCGGGCCAGGGCGGCGAATGGGCCTTCGGGCCCGGGCTCGCCGCCGATCCGGCCCACTGGCCACCGGGCAACCCGGTGATCGACGGGTCCATCGCCGCGGACGGACTGACCGGCCGTATCACCGTGCCGCTCCGGGCGCGCGGCGCGCTGCTCGGCGTCGTGTCCTTCTCCCGCCGCGACCGGCCCGAGGCCTTCACCGCCGACGACCTGGTCCTCGCCGAGGAGCTGACCGCCAAGGCTGCGGTTGCCGTCGACAACGCCCGCCGGTACTCGCGCGAGCGCACGACCGCGCTGACCCTGCAACGCAGCCTGCTGCCGCAGGGGCTGCCGACCCACGAGGCCGTCGAGGTGGCAACGCGCTACCTGCCAGGCGGGACCGGAGCGGAAGTGGGCGGTGACTGGTTCGACGTCGTTCCGCTGTCCGGCGCCCGGGTCGCCCTCGTCGTCGGTGATGTCGTGGGCCACGGCCTGCACGCCTCGGCCAGCATGGGCCGGCTGCGCACGGCGGTCCGTACCCTCGCGGACATCGACCTGCCGCCGGACGAGCTGCTGGCGCACCTGGACGACCTGATCATCCACCTCTCCAGCGATCTTCAGCACGCCGGCGACTTCGAACCGGTCGGCGAGTTCGGGGCGACCTGCCTGTACGCGGTCTACGACCCGGTCTCCCGCCGCTTCACGGTGGCGAGCGCAGGCCATCCGCTACCGCTGGTCATCTCCCCCGACGGCACCAGGACCCCGGTGGCCACGCAGCCCGGACCGCCGCTCGGCATCGGCGGGCTGCCCTTCGAGGCCACCGAGCTGGAGGTGCCCGAGGGCAGCCTGCTCGCCCTCTACACCAACGGACTGCTGGGAGGCCGCGAGCGCGACGCCGACCAGGGGGCCGCCGAACTGCAACGGGTCCTGGGCCACTCGGCCACCTCGCTGGAGGCCCTGTGCGACACGATCATGGACGCCATGCTCCCCGAACGCCGCACCGACGACGCCGCCCTGCTGCTCGCCCGCACCCGTGCGATGGACCCCCAGCACGTCGCCGACTGGAACGTCGAGCCCGACTTCGCCCAGGTGCCGAACGCCAGGAAGTTCGCCGTCGACCAGGTGGAGGCCTGGGGCCTGGAGGAGGCGTCGTTCGTCACCGAGCTGGTCGTCAGCGAGCTGGTCACCAACGCCATCAGGTACGGCGAGCCGCCGATCAGGCTGCGGCTGATCCGCGACACCTCGCTGATCTGCGAGGTGTCCGACGCGAGCAACACCGCTCCGCACCTGCGCCGGGCCCGCGACTTCGACGAGGGCGGCCGGGGCCTGTTGCTGGTCGCCCAGCTCACCCAGGGGTGGGGCACCCGGCACACCGCCGACGGCAAGGCGATCTGGTGCGCCCAGGCCCTTCCCTAGTACCGCGAGCCGTCACCAGCCCATCGGCAGACCGGCGATGAACGAGGTGAGCCGGTCGGCGATGAGCCGGTCGTCATGGGCCGAGTAGTGCCAGTTGCAGCCGAGGAAGTCCAGGCCCGAGTCGTCGAGGAACCAGTAGCGGACCCCGCCGTCGCCGGCGTCGTTGCGTGCTTTGACCACCTGCTGGACGTGGCCGGCGTACGGGCCGGCGCCGACTGCCACGATGGTCGTCCCGGCCCCGAAGCGCGTGCGCAGCTGCTGGAGGAAGTCGCCGTAGGCGCTGCGGTAGCCGGCTGCGAGGCTGTCGGGCGTCCACGGCTCCCCGGGGTTGACGGGGGTCGAGAAGTCGTTGGTGCCGAGGTTGACCACCACGAGCTGAGGGCGCCAGGTGCCCGGGTTCTGCCAGACGTCGCCGGACACCTTCAACAGGGCGCGGTCGTAGAAGGTCCGGTACGTGACGTCCGGCGAGCCTCCGTTGTTGTTGCGGACCATTCCGAGGCCCGAATAGCCGTTGAGCTGGTAGTCGGCGTTCAGTTGCCGGGCGGTGAGGGCGCCGTAACTCACGTCGGAGTTGGTGGTCCGCGCGACCTGGTCACTGGTGCAGGTGCGGGAGGTCGAGAGGTTGCCGTAGCCCACCGTGAGGGAGTCACCGATGAACTCGATCTGACGACTGCGGGCCGTCGGTCTGGCCAGTACGGCGCCGCCGGGCGCGGCCAGGAAGCCGCCGAAGCTACTGGTGTCCCCCGGGCTGTCGTTGCGCTTGACGAGCCGGACGGTGTGCTCGCGGTCCTGCAGCCCGTTGATCCAGTGCGTGGTGTCGCCGGGCGTGACCAGCGTGGCTACGGTGGCTCCGTCGACCTGGACCTCGTAGTCGGCGGCGGAGTCGTGGAGCACGATGCCCACGCCGGTGCCCCTGACGCGGCCCTCGAAGTACACGCCGGGCCAGCTGTACTGCACCGTGTTCCCGGCGTCCTTGACCCGACCCGCGGTGTGCACCTGCTCCGCCACTCCCGATACGCGGGCGAGTTGCCACTGCTGGTTGGCTCCGCCCCGGTCGGTGTACTGCACGACCTTGGCACCGTCCGCGGTGGAAGCGTTCTGGACCTCGACGGCCTTGCCACTGTTGCGGTTGATCAACCGCACGTACCCGTCCGAGGAGTCCGCCAGCCGGAACTGCTGATTGACACCACCCCCATCACTCCACTGCACGACATCCGCATGGTCGGACGTGGAAAAGCCGTAGACGTCCAGCACCTTGCCCGAGTGCTGCGCCCTCAACCGGTAGAACCCACCACCCGAATCCACGAACTGGAACCGCTGATTGGCCCCGTCATGACGCCCCCACTGCGACACGGCCGCCCCATCAGCCGCACTCCCACCCGACACATCCAGCGCCTTGCCACTCCCGCGATTGACCAGCACGTACCACGCACCCGTGTCCACGGAGGCCGCCTGCGCCGCCGCCCCGCAGGCGCCGAGCGCGCTCAGGAGCCCCGCCATCAATGTGGTCACCACGAGGAGCACCATCGGCTTGCCATGTCTCTGCATTCGTTTCCCTTTTAGTGACGGGGCATCGCTCCGGCTGCTCGGCTACAGCGCGGTGAACGTCCACAGTAGGTTGGTGCTGCTGCCGTAGGTCCACTGCTTGGCAGTGGAGCCCGAGTCGACGTCGCCGCCTCCGTCGAGGACCAGGCCGGTGGTGCGGTTGGCGATCGAATAGCGCTCGCCGCCGCGGTGGGTGACGGTCCACTGCTGGTTGGTGCCGCCGTTCCACGCGGCCTGCCTAGCGGCGGAGCCGTTTGCGGTGGCGCCCCAGCCGTCGGCGACCATGCCGTTCGTGCGGTTGACCTGCCGGCGAAGTCCAGCTTCAGGACATAGGCGCCCGCGATGTACGGCGCCGAGGACGGCAGGGTGACGGTGAGGCCGGAGGCGTTCCGGGTCGGCGCGGGCAGGTCGATGTAGGTGCCGGCGGTGGAGCCGAGGAGTTTCACCGAGGTCGGCGACGAGAGGTCGATCCGGTCCGAGCCGAGCGTCTTGATCGTCAGCGAGCTGCCGGGCCGGCCCAGGACGGTGGCGTACAGGACGTTGTCGGCCTTGTTGCGGGTGAACCGGATGTCCTGCGCCGTGCCGGCGTGCGGGGTGGTGAACGAGCCGCCGCCCATCTTCGTCGGGCCCTCGCCGTACGCCGTCCAGGCGCGGGTCGCGTACACCGACTCCCCGAAGCGCTTCAGCGCTCGAGTCGCCCGCTATGCCCAGCACCTTGCCGCTGCGCACCGAGACCAGCCTGTAGTAGGCACCGCCGTCGACCGTCGCGGCCTGGGAGTCATCGAGTACGAACACGAAGTACGAGACTGCGCCGAGGGGCGCACCGAGCAGCACGGCGGTTGCGCTCCAGCGACGGCGGTGACGGCCGCGGCGCCCGCCGTTGGGGGGTTGTTTCGGATCCGGACACCGGAACTGGCCACCGGATCCACTCCCTTGTGGTCACTGGGCCTCCAAAGGTTGCCCCGGGCCGGGAACTTCTTCAGGTCACCCCGTCGTGGGGTCGGTGCGGCACGCTCCGGCCGCCCCACTCCCCCGCCACCGCCGACGAGCCCGGCGCACCACCACCGCTCGACCGCCGGCAGTGAACCTTCAAGAGCGTCGGGATGCCTGCCGGACCCGGCGTCGGGCACGGCCGTTGTGGCCGCCCACCACCACCCTGCGAGGAGGTTCCGTGCTCGAAGGCTTCGGCGAGGCGCTCGCGGACCGGGAGTACTACCTGCCGCTGACCGGCGTGGCCGACCCCGGGCCGCGCTTCGCTCCCGGCGAGGTACCGCCGGGCCTGCGCGGCGCCGCCCAGGGCATCTGGACGGCCTGGGGCACTGCGCGGCCCGGGCTCGCCGAGCAGGGCTGGAAGATCCACGTGTCGGCGCGGCTGGACCGGGCGCAGCACGTGCTCGACACGGTCGCCGGGATCTGCTTCTCCGAAGGCGTGCCGTTCAAGCACCTGAGCTCCCGGCTCTTCTTCCTCTTCCTCCACCACAAACACGCCGGGCGGGCCCAGGCGGGCAAGTTCTGCGCGGTCTACCCGCCGGACACGGCGACCGCCCGCCGGCTGCTGGAACGCCTGCACGAGGCGCTCGACGGGGAGGAAGGACCGTACGTCCTCACCGACCGGCGCTTCCGCGACTCGCGGACGGTCCACTACCGCTACGGCTCCTTCGGCGCCCGCAGCCGGCTGCGGCCCGACGGCACCCGGGAGGGGCTGGTCCGCGACGGCTCCGGCCGCGAGGTCGTGGACCTGCGGCTGCCCGCCTTCCACCTGCCCGCGGGGATCACGGACCCCTTCGTCGAGCAGGAGGAGCAGCCGCACGCGGGCCCGATCCTGATCCGCGACTACGAGGTGACCCGCGCGGTGCGCCTGAGCAACGCCGGCGGAACGTACCAGGCCCGCGACCGGCGGACCGGCCGCACCGTCTTCCTCAAGGAGGCCCGCGCCCACAACGGCCTGGTCTTCGACGGGACCGACGCGCAGCAGCGGCTGCGGCACGAGCACCGCGTACTGCGCGAACTGCACGCGGCCGCCCCCGGGGTGGGCCCGGAGCCGCTGGACCACTTCACGGAGTGGGAGCACGACTTCCTCGTCACCGAGTACGTCGCCGGGCAGCCGCTGGTGGGCTGGCTGAGCCGCTCCTCCCCCCTGGCCCGTGCCGACCGCACCGCCGAGTCCCTGGCCGCGTACTACGGGGCCTGCCGGCACCTGCTGGCCGCGGTGGACGCCTCGCTGGAGCGGCTGCACTCCGCCGGCTACCGGTTCGGTGACCTCAGCCTGGGCAATGTCATGGTCACGCCGTCGGGCGGGGTCCGGCTGGTGGACTTCGAGGCGGCCTCGGCGCTGTCCGCGGCACCCTCCGGGATGGGCACCCCGGGGTTCACGCCGCCGCCCGGCCTGCTCCGGGCCGACACCGATCCGCTGCTGCAGGACCGGTACGGCGCGTCGGCGGTCGCGCTCGCCTTCCTGGCGCCGTTCAACGAGACCGCCGAACACGCTCCCGCCAACCTCGCACTGCTGCGCCGCGACCTGGCGGACGTGGCTCCGCCGCAGGACCTGTGGCTGCGGGCCACCGCCTTCCACCCGGCGGGGGGCCGGGCGCAGGACCGGGACGGCGCCGACCGCCTGCCCTCCCCCGCCGGGCTGGACGCCGACCCGCGCGGCTGCCTCACCCGGCTGGCCGAGGAGGTGACGGCGGGGCTGCTGGAGATGGCTGACGCCGGCCGGCCGGACTGGGCCTTCCCGCCCTCGCCCGAGGCGTTCCGCACCAACAACGTGTGCCTGGCCTACGGCACGGCCGGGGTGGTGCACGCCCTGCACCGCGCCGGGGCCGCGGTGCCGGAGGAGATCCGCGAGCGGCTGCGCCGCGACACGCTGGCGCAGCGGGACGCGCTGCCCCCCGGACTGCTCGTCGGCTCGGCCGGCATCGCCCCGGTCATGGCCGGCCTCGGCCTGCTGGACGAGGCCGTCGACCTGCTCCGGGACGCCGACGGACACCCGCTCACCGCCTCCTGCGGCACGCTGGCCGGCGGGCGGGCCGGGGTCGGCCTGGGCTGGCTCGCCCTGCACCGGCTGACCGGGGAGAGCAGCCACCTGGAGCGGGCCGCCGCGGCCGGGGAGGGCCTGCTGCGCACCCCCGACCTGCCCGCCACCCTCGGCGAGCACGACGCCCGCGGCCTGCTGCACGGCCGCTCGGGGCTCGCCCTCTTCCTCCACCGCCTGGCCCGCGACACCGGCGAGGCCCGCTACCTGGAGGCGGGCCGCCTGCTGCTCCACCAGGAGCTGGACCGGACCTTCCCGCTGGACGACGGCTCCCTGTCCATCTCCGACCACGCGCGGCTGACCCGCGCCATGCCGTACCTGGCCACGGGCGCGGCCGGGGTCGCGACGGCACTCACCCGCTACGTGGCCACCGCGCCGGACGAACGCTGCGCCGCGGCGCTGCCGAGGCTGGTCGCCGGCATCCGGGTCTCCTGCGCCACGAAGGAGGCGGGCCTGTACCGGGGGCTGGCCGGACTGACCTGGTTCCTGACCGGGCACGCCGAGCTCACCGGCACGGACGCCGCCCGCAGCGACGCCGTGCGCGCCGCAACCGGCCTGCTGAAGTACGCCGTCCCGTACCGCCGCGGTGTCCGCTTCCTCGGGGCGGGCTCGCAGCGGTTCACCGCCGACCTGTCCAGTGGCGGGGCCGGTGTCCTGCTGGCCCTCCACCGCCTGCTGGCCGGCCCGCTGCTCGCGGAGCCCCACGACGCGCACCCCCGGATCCCGGCAGCCGCCGGACGGCACCGGGCGGGCGTCACATGAACCCCTGGGCAGGGCAGCGAGCCGCTCCGTGCCCAGGTGTGCAGTTACCGACCGACACGACCCCGAGACCAAAGGGAGAGCACCCATGAGCCGGATCCTCGCGCTCCAGGCACTGGACACCGAGCCGGAGGCCGATTCCTACTTCCCCTGCTTCAGCGTCGCCTGGAGCATCAGCGACATCTTCCCCGACCCGATGTAACCAGCCGCCCCCGGCGCGGGCCGGGACCGGTGGCCCCGCCACCGCTCCCGGCCCGGCAGGCCGAGCCCGCCGATGCCGGGTGGCGACGGGGTTGGCATGCGGGGCCGAGGGAAGCGGGTACCGTCTTTATCCCTGCACATCACTACCCGGAGTACCCGTGACCGACAGCAAGAACATCAACAACCCGGTGGGCCAGGGCGGCGGCCAGCGCAAGAAACTGTCCCGCGCCGAACGCCAGAACAACGGCCCGCACCGCAACCTCGACCGCCGGGGTGCAGCCGACCAGAAGGCCGAGCTGGTGCGCAAGATGCGCGAGAAGACCCGTGCCCCCAAGGCCACCGGCCAGACGGACGAAGACACCGCGCAGAGCTGACGCACTCGCCGCTGAAAACCTTCGCAAAGGGACCTGAACAGGCCTGATGGGGGCTCTCGTTCCGGAGAATATGCGGCTCCGGTTCGCTCCCACAGATATTTCTGCGGTGATCCATTGACCGGAGCGAGGCGCCCGGATAGAAAGATCGTGACCAGGATCGCGATCACGAGTCCGGTCCGTAGAGCTCTGCCCCGGGGGATTTCGCTTTGCCGCACTCAGATGCACTTCATCCTGCCCGCGTCCTCGTGGTCGAACCCGCCTCCTCCGGGGGCGCCACCCTGATCGGCGTCGCGGCCGAGATGGGGCTGCGGGTCGTCGTCGCCACCGCCGACGCCGGCGACCGCCGGCTCTCCGACGCCGTGCGCGCGGCGGCCGACTCGGTGCTGACGGTGGAGACCAACGACCAGGCCGCCCTCGAAGCGGCCGCGCTCGAACTGCACCGGACCGAGCCGTTCGAGGCGGTGCTGCCGGGCTCCGACATCTATGTGACGGCGACCGCGCGCGTCGCCGCGGCACTGGACCTGCCCGGCCTGCCCGTGGCGACCGTCGACCGGGTCCGGGACAAGAGCGTCATGCGGGCCGCCGTGGCGGAGGCCGGGCTGCGCACGCCGCGCTTCGCCCAGGCGACGACCGACGCCGAACTGCGCGCCGCGGCCGAACAGGTCGGCTTCCCCTGCGTGCTGAAGCCGGTCGCCTGCTCCGGCAGCATCCACGTCAGCCGCGCCGACGACCTCGGCCAGCTCACCGCCGCGTTCCAGCGGCTCGTGACCGACCCGGAGCCCGACATGGGCAAGCTGCACGAGCACCGGGTGCTCGTCGAAGAGTACGTCCAGGGCCCCGAGTTCAGCGCCGACGGCTACGTCCTGGAGAGCGGCGAGATCACCGTCGTCGCCCTCAGCCGCACGCTGCTCGGCCCCGAGCCCGACTTCGTGGAGCTGGGCCACCTCACCCCGGCCCTCGTCGACGACGCCACCCTGAAGAGCGTCGAGGCGTACGTCGGCGACGTCGTCCGCGCCGTCGGCATCACCAGCGGCCCCTTCCACTGCGAACTGCGCCTGGCCGCCGACGGTCCGGTGCTCATCGAGATCGGCGCCCGGCTGCCGGGTGACCGGATCGTGGAACTGCTGCGGCTCGTGACCGGCGTCAGCCTGCCCAAGGTGGCCGTCGCCACCGCGCTCGGGGTCGGCCTGGAGGCGGTCGGCGCCTTCGCACGGCCGCAGGCCGAGAGTGCCGGCATCCGCTTCTTCTCCGCCGCGGGCCGCTCCTCGTACCGGGAGCTCTCCGGATGGACGGAGCTGGAGGCGCTGCCTGAAGTCACCGAGAGCGCCGTGTACTTCGCGCCGGGCGAGACCATCCCGGGCGTCGAGGACTGCCGCTCGCGCCTCGGCCACGCCCTGTTCACCGCCGATTCGCCGCAGGGCGCCCTCGACCGCTGGCAGACACTCGGCGACCTCGTCGTCCCGGCCTGACCCGGCGGACCCCACCATGAACACACACATACTCGACTACGCGGCCGTCGGCATCGGCCCCGCGAACATGAGCCTCGCCGCGCTCGCGCATCCGGTCGAAGGGCTGCGCGGCGCCCACCTGGAACGCCGCGAGAGCTTCTCCTGGCACCCCGGGCTGCTGCTGCCCGAGGCCACCCTCCAGGTCTCGCTGCTCAAGGACCTGGTGACGCTGGTCGATCCGTCCAGTCCCTTCTCGTTCCTGTCGTTCCTCGCGAGCGAGGGCCGGCTCTACCGGTTCCTGGCCGCGGATTTCCCGGCCGTCCTGCGCCCCGAGTTCAACCAGTACCTCCAGTGGGTGGCCGCGCGGCTGCCGAGCCTGACGTTCGGGGCGGACGTACGGAGCGTGGACTTCCACGACGGGGCCTTCCACCTCCGCACCGGCGAACAGGAAGTGACGGCGCGTCATCTCGTGCTCGGCACCGGGCTCACCCCGTCCGTCCCCGAGCCGTTCCGGCCCTTCCTCGGCCCCACCGTCTTCCACTCCGGGGAGTTCCTGCTGCGGGCCCCCGAGGTGACCGGTCGGCGGGTCGTCGTGGTCGGCGGCGGTCAGAGCGGCGCGGAGATCGTGCGCCACCTGGCGGCCGGCGCGGACCCGGAGAGCATCACCTGGGTCAGCCGGCGCTCGTCGTTCCTGCCGATGGACGACTCGCCGTTCGCCAACGACCTCTATACGCCGGACTACGTACGCCGCTTCCACGCGCTGCCGGCCGACCACAAGGCCCGGCTCCTGGAGCGGCAGAAGTACACCAGCGACGGCATCGACCTCCAAGTCCTCCAGGACATCTACCGGTTGAGCTACCGCGACGAGTACATCGAGAACAACCCCGGCAGGCTGCGCTTCATGGCGGACTGCGCGGTCACCGCGATCGAGGGCGGCCCCGACGAATGGAAGCTCGCCGTCGAGTCCTCGGGCCCGGACGAACCCGCCGTGCTCGCCGCCGACATCGTGATCCTGAGCACCGGATACGCCTACGCGCTGCCGGACTTCATGGCTCCGCTGGACGCGCGGCTGCGGCGGGACGGCGGGATGCTCGTCGTCGGCGACGACTTCTCGGTCGCGTGGGACGGGCCTGCGGAGAACCGGATCTACCTCCAGAACGGCGCCCGGCACTCCTGGGGCGTCGCCGATCCCAATCTCAGCCTGCTCGCCTGGCGCAGCGCGGTCATCCTCAACAGCATTCTCGGTGAGACGAGGTATTCGGTATGACCACCCGTCAGGTCCCGCAGTTCCAGGCCGAGGCGGTCGGCGCCCTGGTCCCCTTCGCTCCGACCGAGGTGGAACCCGACGGAGTGACCGTCGCCGAGGCCGACTTCGCCCGCTCGGTCTTCCCCGGCGTGCCGTTCAAGGCGGCCCGCTTCACCGTGCCGCCGGGCGGGACCAGCTCGCCCGACCAGCACGCGGTCCAGGAGATCTGGGTGGTCCACGCCGGATCCGGCACCCTGGAAGTGGACGGCGAACGGTCACTCGTCGGGCCCGGTTCCCTGTTGGGCTTCGCCTCGCAGGCCGTCCACGAAATCTTCGCCGACCAGGGCGAGGAACTGGTCATCTACTCCTTCTGGTGGTCGGCGCCCGATGAGTGAGCGCACCACCGGGACCGGTGAGGCGCCCCACTACGACCTCGCCGTCGTCGGCGCGGGCGCGGTCGGCGCCCTCGCCGCGTACTACGCCGTGCGCCGGGACCCGGGCCGCCGCGTCGCCGTGATCACGCACGCCGGAAGGGGGGCGGGCGCGACCCGGCTCTCGGCCGGGTTCGACACGCCCACGGGGCACAACCCGGCCCAGCGCGCCCTGGCCGCCCGCAGCACCGCGCTCTTCGACGAGCTCGCCGCCGGACTCGGCGACGCCGGACGCGCGCCGGTCGACGTCCGCTGGCTGGTGGCGCGGGAGAACACGGCCGCGCTCGACGCGACCATGGCCGACGGCGGCCGCACCCGCCCGGTCACCGGGGAGCAGCGGGCCCTGCTCGACCGGACGTTCCCCGGGCTCGCCCACGGCGACGACGAAGTCCTGCTGGCGACGGGCCCCATGACTGCGGGTCAGCCGCAATGGCTCACCGACCGGCTCCTCGACGAGGTCCTCGGCCGCCCGGACAACACCCTCCTGGAGGGCTTCCGGGTCGCCGAAGTACGCCGTACGGGTGGGCGCGTGGAACTGGTCGCCGCCGACGGCAGCCGCATCACCGCCGCCAAGGCGGTCCTCGCACCCGGCCCCTGGGTCCTCGACGGCCCGGTGGCGGCGGCGGCCCGCGAGCGCGGGGCCCGGGTCAAGAAGGTGGTGGCGTTCCACATCATGACGCCGCCCCCGCCGGGCGCCCCGGCACTCGTCATGGAAGACGCCGACGCCTTCCTGCTGCCCCACCGCCCCGGCGGCCACTGGATCTTCAGCATCACCTCGCCCGACTGGGACCGCGGCCCCGACGAACCGCTCGCCATCGACGCCCGCGACCGGGAACTCGCCCGAGCCCTGCTCGCCCGGCACGTACCGGGATTCCTGCCGCACCTGCTCGGCGGCCGGGTCTTCAGCGACTGCTTCACCCCCGGCCATCTGCCGATCGTGGACACGGTCGGCGACGACGACGTGGTCATGGCCATCGGCGGTTCCGGCTCCGGCTACCGACTCGCCCCGGCCATGGCCGAGGACGCACTGAACCTGCTCGACAGGAGAACACGAACATGAGCCTGCTGACCGGAGGCACGCACACCCCCCGGCACTACCTCCTGGTGCCGCCCGAGGCCACGCCCAACGGGCCCCTGCACCTCGGCCACATCGGCGGCCCCTTCCTGTGGTCGGACATGATCGCGCGGCATCTTCGGGTCCGGGGCGACCTGCCGTTGGTGATCACCGGCAGCGATGTGTACGAGTCGTACGTGACGCTCAGGGCGCACGCCGAGGACTCCACGCCCGGCGAGGTCGCCGCCCGCTACGGACAGCGCATCCAGGACGACTTGGCCGCGCTGCGCATCGGCGTCGACGCGTTCATCGTCCCCGATCAGCAGCCCTGGCGGGAGCAGTTCGAGCAGGAGGTCGCCGCCTCCATCGAGCGTCTCACGGCCCGCGGCGCGGTGCTGACGCGCACCGAGCGCGTGCCCCACTGCGCGGCGTCGGACCGTTGGGTGGTGGGCGGCTGGCTCCAGGGCCGCTGCCCCGAGTGCGGTGCGGGCATCGCCAGTTACTTCTGCGAGGAGTGCAGTGCGCACTTCCTGCCCGAGTCGGTCGTCGAGCCGCGCCCCCTGCTCGACGAGGGGCCGCTGACCTGGCGGGAGATCTCCAGCCTCTTCCTGCGGCTGCCGGATCGCGACCTCCTGGACGCCACGCTCGTGGACCTGGGCGTCGCCGACCGCTACCGGGCGACCGTGGCGCGCTTCCTGGAGCGCGACGGCCTGACCGTACGGCTGAGCGCCCCGCAGACGTGGGGGCTTCCGCTGCCCGCGGCCGAACCCGATGTGCCTCGCGCCCTCTTCCCGTACGCCGGGATCTTCATGTTCGCCCGCCTCGCCGGCGCCGTCCACGGCCGGCTCTCCGGCACCGGCGTGAACGCCTTCGATCCGGACTCCGGGGTCACCACCATCACCACCCTGGGGATCGACAACGTGATCCCCACCCTGGTCTCGATCGTCGGCACCAGCCTGCTGCACGGCGACATGAAGCCGTACGACCGGTGCCTGATCAACCACTTCTACCAGCTGGCCGGGCGGAAGTTCTCCACCAGCGCCCGGCACGCCATCTGGGCGGCGGACATCGCCGCGTCGCCCGCGATCGGCGTGGACACCGTCCGGTACTACCTCGCCGGGGCCGATCTGGAGTCCGGGGCGGCGAGCTTCGAGACGGCGGACTTCCTTCACACGGCGAACGCCACGCTCGCCGACGGCCTCGGCAAGCGGATCGACGCCGCCTGGAGCCGGCTGCCCGAGGGGCCGCCGCAGGCGCCCGCCCCGGCCGTCGCCGACCTCCTGGAATCCCTGCTCGCCGAGCAGTCCGCGGCGCTCGACGGCACCCGTGTCTCGACCCGGCGCGCGGTCCGGGCGCTCGACCGCTGGTGCGCCGACGACGCGGTCGCCCACGCGGCCGAGGACGGCGCCTACTGGTGGCTCAAGGGCCTGTCCCTGCTGGCGTTCCCGGTGATGCCGGACCTCGCCGAGCTCGTCTGGCAGCGCCTCGGCGGCGCCGGAGAGCCCCGCGCGGCGGCCTTCCTCGCCAGGACCCCGGCCCACCGGGACCTGCCCGCGCCCGGCTTCGGCCGGGTGAGCGCCGCCGATCTCGACGCCTGCCTGCCCGACACCCTGCGACCGGGAGCGGACTCGTGACCGACCCGACCACACCGCTGTACGTCGTCCTCAACCGCTCCGGCGACGAGTTCGGCGAATACCACCGCTTCCTCGACGGCCACCCCTGCCGGACGGTGTACCTCACCACGCCCGGAGGGCTGCCCGCGCTCGACCAGGACGGGGCGACCGAGGTCCATGTGTGCGACAGCCTCGCCCACGACGACCTGCTGCCCCTCGTACGGGAGATCGCGGACCGGCACGGCACGCCCGAGGCCGTCTTCGGCCAGTCCGAGTACGACATCCTGACGGCCGCCCGGCTCTCGGCCGCACTCGGCGTCCCCGGCGGCTACGGTCTCGACCTCGTCGAGCGGTTCAAGGACAAGCCCGCCATGAAGAGCGCGGTGGGCGCGGCCGGACTGCGGGTTCCCCGGTTCCTGCGCCTCGACGACGCGCCCTCGGCGGAGGCGGTCGCGGGCGCGCTCGGCGGTCTGCCGCTGGTCCTCAAGCCGCGCGCCGCGGCGGGCTCCCAGGGAGTCACGGTCGTCCACAGCACCGACGAACTGCGCGACGCACTGGGGGGCGTCGACCCCGAGGCGTACGAGTGCGAGGAGTACGTCGAGGGGGACATTTTCCACGTCGACGGCGTCCGCCGCTCGGGCCGCCTCCACTTCGTCACCGCTTCCCAGTACGTCCACACCTGCCTGGACTACGCACACGGCCGCCCGCTCGGCTCGGTCCTGCTCGACCCGGGCCCCGAGCGCGACGAGCTCACCACGTTCGCCGACCGCTGTCTGAGGGCGCTCGGGCTGCGCGACGGCGCGTTCCATCTGGAGGCGATCCGGCGTCCGGGAGGCGAGCTGGTGTTCCTGGAGGTCGGGCTGCGGCCGGGCGGCGCGCAGGTGCCGTTCCTGCACGTCGACCTCTACGGCATCGACCTGTTCGCCGAGGCGTTCCGGGCGGCCCTGGACCTGCCCCCGCTGTGGCAGCCGTCCGAACCGGCCGAGCCCCGGGCCGGCGGCTGGCTCATCTACCCCGCTCCGCGCGAGCTGCCCGGACGGGTCGTCGCGCGCACCTCGCCCGGGCCGGCCGTCCCCGAGGTCTACCACGAGGAACTGCCCGAGATCGGCCAGGTCATGACCGGGCCCGGCAGCTACGACGAGGGCTGCGGGATCTTCCGGTTCCGGGGGCGGAGCGCCGCCGCGGTGCGCGCCGCCGTGCACACCGCGATGGAGGTGTACGGGCTGCGGACCGAGCGGGCCGAGCGGGCCGAGGGGGCCGAGGGAGCTGAGCCGCGTGGCTGAGGCGCGCCGGTACGGCGCCGTGCTGCGCGCGTGGTTCCGGGAGACCCTTCCGGCCGCCGGGAACGCGCGCAGACTCGGCGTTCTCACGCTCATCCAGTCCCTGGGGCTCGGGGTGTTCCTCACCTCCAGCGCCGTGTTCTTCACCCGGACCATCGGCATCCCCGCCCAGCGCGTGGGCCTCGCCCTGTCGGTCGCCGGGCTCTGCGGCCTGGTCTGCACCGTGCCCATCGGCCGTCTCGCGGACCGGCTCGGCGCGGGCCGGGTGCTCACCGCCAACTTCCTGCTCGCGGCCGTCGGCTTCACCGCGTACTGCCTGGTGGACGGCTTCGCCGCGTTCCTCGTGGTCGCCTGCGCCATCGCGGTCCTGGAGACCTCGGCGGGCGCGCTCCAGGCGTCGCTCACCGACGCGCTGGTGGGCGAGGCGGATCGGGTCAAGGTGAGCGCGCAGATGCGCAGCCTGTTCAACCTGGGCTTCCTCGGCGGCGCCGCACTGGCCGGAGCCGCCATCGCGGCCGGCACCTCGACCGCCCTGTACGCCACGGTGCTCGCCAACGCCGCCCTCCAGTTGGTCTCCGTCGCCGTGCTGCTCGGGATGCGGCTGCCCGGGGGCGCCGGGCCCCGTGCCACCGCCGCCGAGGCGCCGGGCGGGGTGCTGCGCAGCGCCGCGCTGCGGGACGTGCGCTATGTGGCGGTCGCGCTGGTGTGCGGCGCCCTGGAGCTGTACCACCCGCTGCTGACGGTCGGTCTGCCGCTGTGGATCGTCACCGGCACCGACGCGCCCGCGATCCTGGTGTCGGGACTGCTGATCCTGGACACCGTCCTGGTGCTGTTGTTCCAGGTCGTGGTCAGCAAGGGCGCGCGCACCCCGGCGGGAGCGGCACGTATGCTGCGCTGGGCGGGGTGGGCACTGGGGGCGTCCTGCCTGGTCTTCGCGGTGAGCGGGGGGCACGGCGCGCTCCTGGACAGCGCGGCCCTGCTGGGCGGCACGCTGGTGCTCGTCCTCGGCGAGCTGTACCAGGCGTCGGCGAGCTGGGGCCTGTCCTTCGGGCTCGCCCCGGCGGGCCGGCAGGGGGAGTACCAGGCGGTGTTCTCCCTGGGGCGCGGGCTCCAGCAGTTCGCCGGGCCGTGGCTGATGACCTCCCTGGTCGTCGGCGCGGCGGCAACCGGCTGGCTGGTCATCGCGGCGCTCTTCGCCCTGCTCGGGCTCGCCGCGCCGCCGTTGGTGCGCGGCCTGGAGAAGGCCCGCGCGCGGACGGAGCCGGCGCCGGTCTGAGCGGACCGGCCGGCGCCCGTCCGGATCACATGTGTCACACCCATACGACAGAAACAAGTAAGCGAGCACCATGACCGTACAGCGACGACACGACCCGGACGAGCGCGGCTTCGCCAGCGACAACTACGCGGGTGCGCACCCCGAGATCCTTGCGGCGATCGCCCTGGCCAACGGCGGCCACCAGGTCAGCTACGGCGCCGACGTCTACACCGAGCGCCTCCAGGAAGTGGTGCGCGGCCACTTCGGCCCCACCGCGCACGCGTACCCGGTCTTCAACGGCACCGGCGCGAACGTGGTCGCCCTCCAGACCATGCTCGACCGCTGGGAGGCCGTGGTCTGCGCCGAGTCGGCCCACGTCAACGTCGACGAGGGCGGGGCGCCCGAGAAGGTCGCCGGGATCAAGCTGCTGACGGTGCCCGCATGGGACGGCAAGCTCACCCCCGAGCTGATCGACCGTCAGGCATGGGGCTTCGAGGACGAGCACCGGGCCCGCCCCAAGGTCGTCTCGATCGCCCAGTCCACCGAGCTCGGCACCTGCTACACGCCGGACGAGATCCGTGCGATCTGCGACCACGCGCACGACCTCGGCATGCTCGTCTACCTGGACGGCGCCCGGCTCGCCAACGCCGCCGCCACCCTGGGCGTGTCCCTGCGCGAGATGACCACCGACGTCGGCGTGGACGTCCTCTCGCTCGGCGGCACCAAGAACGGGCTGCTCTTCGGCGAGGCGGTGATCGTGCTCAACGAGGACGCGGTGCGCGGCATGGCCCACCTGCGCAAGACGAGCATGCAGCTGGGCTCCAAGATGCGTTTCATGTCGGTGCAGTTCGAGGCGCTGCTCGGCGGCGACCTCTGGCTGCGCTCGGCGGCCCGCTCCAACGCGATGACCCAGCGGCTGTACGAGGCGGTGCGCGACCTTCCGGGCCTGGAGATCGCCCGCCCGGTGCAGGCCAACCAGATCTTCGCCGTCCTGCCTCCGGCCGTCACCGAGCGCCTCCAGAAGCGTTTCCGCTTCTACACCTGGGACGAGCAGGTCGGCGAGGTCCGCTGGATGACCTCCTTCGACACCACCGAGGACGACGTGGACGCGTTCGCGGCGGCGATAGCGGAGGAGCTGGCGGCGGAGCGGGGCGAGGGGCCGGCGGGCGCGCTGACCACGGCCGAGCGCGAGGAGCTGGTGCAACTGCGCCGCAAGGTCCGCGAGATGGAAGAGACGATCGAAGCGCTGGGGAAGGCACCCGCCTTCTCCGCGAACCGCAAGACGAAGTAGCCGCCGGCGGAAGCCCGGGGGGTCGGGCGAGCGCCCCGACCCCCCGGGCGGTTCCGGTTCCCACTGCCCGGCAGCACGCTGCGGGCGTCACACCCGGCCCGGGCCCGCACCGAGCAGCAGGTCAGCGCACCCTCCCCCGCGGCTTCAGGTGCGTCGGTGGCAGCTCCGGGGCGGGGATCGGGGGGCCGTCGTAGCCCTTGACCTCGCCGTAGCGGGTGCCGCTCGTCCAGTCCGCGCGGAACTGCTCGATCTCCTCGTGGGAGCGCCCGATCCAGTTCCAGAACATGACGATCTCCTCCTCGAACGGCTCGCCGCCCAGGAGCATCAGGCCCGCGTCCGAAGCCGCGCGCAGCGGGAGGTCGGTGCGGCCGCAGCCGAGGTAGAGCATCGAGCCCGGGAGGACCGGGACGCCGTCGACGTGGGCCTCGCCCGACATCGACAGGACCGCGTACTCGAAGTCCGGGTCGAGCGGGAGCCGGGTCTCGGTGCCCGCCGCGAGGGCGAGGTCCGCGCCGACGATGGGGCTGTACGCCGTACCGGGCGAGGTGGCCGTGTCCAGGGTGCCCAGGATCACGGTGGCGGTCAGGCCGGGGGCCGTGACCTGCGGCAGCTCGGCGTGGTGCTGGAAGTGCGGCTCCACGTCGCGGTGCGCGTCGGGGAGGGCGACCCACAGCTGGGCGCCGTGCAGGAAGCGGGCGTGCGTGCGCGGGCTCTCCTCGGAGTGGCTGATCCCTCGCCCGGAGGTCATCAGGCCGAGCTCGCGCGGGCGGACCGTCGCCAGGCTGCCCACGCTGTCGCGGTGCAGGACCTCGCCCTCGTGCAGCCAGCTCACCGTCTGGAGGCCGGAGTGCGGATGCGGGGCGACCTGCATGCCGGGCTCTCCGGCGATGTCGTCCGGGCCGTAGTGGTCGACGAAGCACCAGGCGCCCACCATGCGGCGGCCCAGGTTCGGCAGGAGTCGGCGGACCTCGGTGGATTCCCCCAGCTTGACCGTGCGCGGGCTGAGGAGCTCCCGTACGGGTTCGGCCACGACGAAACCGCGGCCGCCGCAGGCGGAGAGAGCGGGCTGGCGATCGAGATTGCTCATGGCGCCCAACTTAGCCCCGCCACCGCCCCCGCGTTCCGTGGAATGTTCAGCCCGACCGGCGTGTTGGAGCGAGCGGACAGCACCGGACGCACCGTCCGGGCGCGCCACCCGAACGGCGGAAGGGACGCGATGAGCACGCCGACGACCTACTTCGAGCACGGGACGGCGGCCGAGCGCTGGGCGCGGGCCCTGCTCTTCTTCGACGCGAAGGAGTACACGACGGCCGCCCGCATCCTCGACCCGCTGGCCGACGAGGTCCCGGAGCAGCTCGCGACACGGCTGCTGCTGGCCCGCGCCTACTACCACTCCGCCCAGCTCACCCGCGCCGAGCGCGAGCTGCGCGCCATCCTGGAGCGCTGGCCGGTGGAGGACTACGCACAGCTGATGCTCGGCCGCACGCTGCAGCGCCGGGGCCGCGCGGCCGAGGCCGGCCCGTACCTGCGGATGGCCGCCGCCATGGTCGGCGAGTTCCAGGACTGAACCGGTGGGCGGTCCCCGGCCCCGCTCATGCGGGACCGGGGCACCCGCTCGGTTAGCCTGGGGGCAATATGAACCGTCTGACCACGCCCTTCGGCTCCTACGAGCTCACCCGCTTCCCCCAGGACCCGCGCGACCGGCTCCGCGCCTGGGACGCCGCCGACGAGTACCTGCTGCGCCATCTCGAATCCGGTACGGGAGACCGCGGCCCGGTGGACCTGGCCGGCGCCGGGCAGATCACCGTGGTCGGGGACCGCTGGGGGGCGCTGACGACTGCGTTGTCCGCGTACCACCCGACGCAGATCACCGACTCCTCGCTGAGCCGCTCCGCCACCGCCGCGAACCTGGACCGTGCCGGGATCGGGACCGCCAAGGACACGGTGACGCTGCTCACCACGCAGGACGCGCCGCCCGAGCGGATCGACGTACTCCTCGTCCGGGTGCCCAAGAGCCTGGCGCTGCTGGAGGACCAGCTGTACCGGCTGGCCCCGCACGTGCACGCCGGGACCGTCGTCGTGGGCACGGGCATGGTCAAGGAGATCCACACCTCCACTCTGCGGCTCTTCGAGAAGATCCTGGGCCCCACCAAGACCTCGCTCGCCGAGAAGAAGGCCCGGCTGATCTTCTGCACGCCCGGGAACCCCGGGGCCGTGCACCCCACGACCCCCGGGCCGTGGCCGGTGACGTACACGGTGGACCAGGAGGCGGGGTCGGGATCCGGCCTGACGGTCGTCAACCACGCCGGGATCTTCTGCGCCGACCGCCTCGACGTCGGCACCCGCTTCTTCCTGCAGAGCATCCCGACCAACACCGATGGGGCCCGGGTCGTGGACCTGGGCTGCGGCAACGGCATCGTCGGCACGGCCGTCGCGGTGGCGGACCCGGACGCCGAGGTCATCTTCACGGACGAGTCGTACCAGGCGGTGGCCTCGGCCGAGGCCACGTACCGCGCCAACGTCCAAGGACGCCTGGACCGTGCGGAGTTCCACGTCGGAGACGGCGTGGCGATGCTCCCGCCGGGTTCGGTGGACCTGATCCTGTGCAACCCGCCGTTCCATTCCCATCAGGCGACCACCGACGCGACGGCGCTGCGGATGTTCGCGCAGTCGCGCAAGGCGCTGCGGCCGGGCGGCGAGCTGTGGGTGGTAGCGAACCGCCACATGGGCTATCACACCCACCTGAGGCGCCTCTACGGCAACAGTGAAGTCGTCGCGAGCGAGCCGAAGTTCGTGGTCCTGCGCGCGGTCAAGCGCCGGGAGCAGCAGCGCCCCATGTGACCTGCCAGTACGTCCTACACTCGGCCGGATGAGCAACAGCACTGACAGTCCTGGTCGCTACCGCCGGGAGGACGTGGCCCGGGCGGCCGGGGTGAAGGTGCGCAACCTGCGCTACTACCAGGAGCGCGGGCTGCTGCCGCCGCCCCGGCGCGAGGGCCGGATCGCCTGGTACTCCGACGACCACCTGGTCCGGCTCCGGCTGATCAGCGACCTTTTGGGCCGCGGCTACACGGTCAACGGCATCGCGGAGCTGCTCGCCGCCTGGGAGCAGGGTGGCGGGATCTCCCAACTCCTGGGGCTGGAGCGGGAGATGACCCGGGACTGGGAGCACGAGGAGCCGGTCACGATGACCCGGGCCGAACTGCGCGAGCTGTTCGGCCCGACGGTCACCGCCGATGACACCCGGCGCGCGGCCGAGCTGGGCTACGTACTGGTCGACGGGGACCGGGTCACGCATCGGAGCCGGCGGCTGCTGGAGGCGACGCTCGCGCTGGTACGGGCGGGCGTGCCGCTCGCGGCGATCCTGGACGCGGGGGACTTCGTACAGACTCAGGCGGCCGCGCTCGCGGACCGGTTCGTGGCGCTGTTCCGGCTGCACGTGATCGGCCCGGAGGGGCTGGAGCGACTTTCGGCCGCGCAGCTTCGGCACATCACGGAGGCGGTGGCGGCGCTGCGCCCGGTGGCGGGCGAGGTCGTGGCCACGGAGTTCGCGCGGGCCATGGCCCGGCGGGTGGACGCGGAGGTCGCCGAACTCCTGCGTACGGAGCAGTAGGAGTCGGCCGAAAGGGCACGCTCGAACAACCTTGCCAACCCCCATTGGCACTCTTACATTCAACTCGTCGGTAACAACGGTGCACAGCCGATTAAAGGGTTGATCTCGTGACAGATGCCCCGAACCCGAACTTACCCGATTCCACCGAGCCTTCCGGGCCCCCCGGCGGCACGGGCCGCGTCCGCTGGCGCAGGTTCGCCGTCCTGACCGTGCCCGCCGTCGCCGTGACCGCGGGTCTCGGCATCGCCCTCGCCCAGGGCGCGCTCGCCGCCTCCTTCGCCGTCTCGGGCCAGCAGTTCAAGGTGTCGGCGAAGAGCCTGGAGGGCGAGGGCTTCGCCCAGTACGGCAGCGTCGACGTCAACGCCCGCGAGGAGCTCATCCCCGTGGCCGTCACCGCCATCCGCGAGGCGAAGCTCAACAGCCTCTGCCAGTCGGTGGTCACCACCCTGCCCATCATCGGCGACATCTCGCTCAACCTCACCGCGGGCAACAAGAGTCCCGTCGAGGCGAGCAACCTGTTCGTCGACGCGACGCAGCTCTCCGGCGACGCGGTCTTCACCAACATCGAGATCGGGCGCGACGCCTCCACCCTCGACAAGGGCCCGACTGAAGCCGTGGGCATGCAGGACCTGTTCGCCCAGCAGGCGGACACCGTCAGCATCACCGATCTCCGCCAGACGGCCTGGGCGACCAACGCCGGCACCTTCAAGCTCTCCGGGCTGAGCATGAACATAGCCAAGGGCAAGAAGGAATGCTTCTGAGCCGCTGGCGGCGGTGGCGGCGCAGCAGGCCGTTCTGGGGCGGGCTCCTGGCCATCCTCGCCGGGGCCGAGATCTGCGCCCTGCCGCTGGCGCCGCTGAAGATCATGCTCCAGCAGGGAGTGGCCGGGATCCCGTCCGTCCTGATGGGCATCGTCATGATCGTGCTCGGTCTCACCGCCTGGTTCTCGCCCCAGCAGCGCAGCCTGGCCGGGGTCCTCACCACGCTGATCGCCACCGCCGCGCTGGTCCTGTCGAACCTCGGCGGGTTCCTGATCGGCACCCTGCTCGGCATCCTCGGCGGCGGCCTGATGTTCGCCTGGCAGCCGTACGCCACCCCGCGCGCCTCCGCCGAGCGGGACCCGGAAGCGCCCCCGACCACCGCACCCGCCACGCTCACCGCCACACCCGCCGCACCGCCCGCATCCGCCACACCCGCCTCCCCCACCCCGCACCACGATCCCCAAGGAGCACAGCCATGAGCCGTTCGCGCACCGCGCTCGCCCTCGGGATGGCCGCCGCCGGAGCCCTGACGCTGGCCTCGGTCTCCGCCACCGCGGCGCCGTTACCCCAGGCCGGGTCGACCACCGTCACCCCGGCCGGGCACGCCTTCAGCGCCACCCTCAGCGGGAAGGCCACTCTCAAGGCCGGATCGGTCACGGTGACCTGCTCGGTCTCCGTCGCCACCGGCACGGTGCCGGCCGCCCCGGGCAACCAGAACGCGTCCGGGCCGGTCTCCTCGCCGATCTCGCCGCCGACGTTCAGTTCCTGTACGGCCAGCCTGCCCGGCGTGACCCCCACGGTCACCACCAGCGGCCCCTGGACGGTGTCGATGCAGAACGGCTCCCCCATCGCCGCCACCATGGGCGTGCCGGTCGGCGGGCTCGTACTGAAGACGTCCGGGCTGGCCAGCTGTACCGTCGTCGCCGCGCCCACGGCCCCGGCCGGTGTCGGCGGGACCTGGACGAACGGCGCCCCGCCGAGCCTGGCCTTCACCAACGCCTCCGTGCCGGTCAAGGTCACCGGTGGTTTCGGCTGCCCGACGAGCGCGACCTCGTCCACCTTCAACGCCGTGTACAAGGTCACCGACACCACCGACCCGGCGCAGCAGATCACCGTCGGCCCCTGAGGCCCTCCCCCGCACGGCGGGGCCCGCCGGCCCCGGAGCGATCCGGGGCCGGCGGGCCCTTGCGCGCCCGAAGCCTCAGCGGTGTGCCGGGAACTCCACCACCTGCTGGTAGGTGGGCCGGTTCTGCCAGTTGACCAGCGGGTGCCCCAACCCGCCGACCGGACGCTGGACGATCGCGTCCGCGCACCACTGGTTGCCTGCCGCGCAGGTCCCGTCGGCCGGGTATACGGCCGCGGGGGTGGCGGCCGCCGCCTGCTTCAGCGTGGCGGCCATCGCGTCACGGCACGCGGAGAGCGAGCCGCCACCGCAGTAGACCTGGGACGGCGGCTCGGCCACCGGGCGGCCGAGCACCATGCGCAGGTCCTCGTCGGCGTAGCTCCACCAGCCGTACTGGAAGGCCGAGCCGGCATGCGAACCGGTGGGCCCGTGGCCCGCGTTGGGTGCCTCGTCGACGGTCAGCGAGGCGCGCAGGGCGTCGTAGAGCGGAGCTCCGAGACCCGGCTTGAACTCCGCCTCGATCAGCAGCGGCCACCAGGCGTCCATGATCCGGATGGCGTCCGCGTGGGCGTAGGTCTTCGAGCCCTGCGAGGTCTCCTTGCGCTTGGCGCCGGCCGCCTGCCACGCGGCGAGCTTGTCGATCGCCGCGGTCACCGCCGGGTCCCCGCCCGGGGCGCTGCGCAGCACCGCGAGCAGTTCGGGCAGCAGGTTCTCGGCGCGCAGGTCGGTGACGGCCGCTTCCGCCATGGCCCGGGTGAGCGAGGCGCGGGTGACCCCGCCCGCCGCGACGAGGGGCCGCACTCTCTTGTCGAGGAGGTCGCCGCGGTGGACGGCGCCCATCCCGAAGCCGGCCGCGCCGTAGCCCTTGGCCTGCTTGTTGTTCCAACTGATGTAGTAGTCCTGCCCGATGGACTGCGGGTGCTCGGCGGGCGGGGTGTAGTCGGCGGTGTTCGCGGCGGGGTCGAAGCCCTGCCACTCGTACTGCCGCTCGGCCCGCACCGGGAGGGCGGGGTCGACGCCGGCAGGGCGGACCGGGTTCGACCCGCTGTTGTAGTACGCCGCTTCGCGAGAGTCGGCGTAGAACCAGTTGAAGGCGTAGCCGATGTGCTGGGTCGCCTGCTGGAAGGTGCGGGCGTCCTTGACGTACGAGGGGTCGTTCAGCATCTGGAAGCCGATGATCGAGTCGGCTTCGTGGCGGTACGTGGAGCGCAGCGAGGTGTAGGCGACGGGCTTGGCGGCGACGGTGGCGCGGTGCGTGACGATGCCGTAGTTCGTGCGCCAGACCTGCATCCGGTAGGAGCCGTCGGGGGTGGGGTCTGCGACGGAGGACTTCCAGGCGTTGGTGTGCTCCAGCTTCTCCATGGGGGTGCAGGCGCCGCGGTACACGTACGAGGTGCTCGCCCTGGTGGGGGCGCCCCCGCCGGGCTCGCACAGTTCCACGGCGAAGGTGTCGGTGATGTCCTGGCCCGCGGAAGTGGCGCTCCAGGCGTAGTCCTGGCCGCGGCCGAGCTGGACGTACATGCTCACGCCCGCGAAGGAGGCGCCGCGGGCGCTGATGCCGGGGCCCTGGAGCTCCTGGAGCATAAGGAGTTGGGGCGCGAGGTAGCCGGTCTGCGGGCCGAACACGGCCACGGGGTGGCCGCTCGCGGTCTTCGCTCCGGAGACGAGCAGGGCGTTGGACATGCTCTGCTTGACGGGCTTCGGCGGGTTGGCGGCGGCCGCGGTGGCCGCCGCGCCGGTACGGTCGTACACGAGCGGCTCGGCGGTGACCGATCCGGCGTCGGGCAGCGCCGCGCCCTGCGGGTTCGCGGGCTTCTGGGCGTAGGGGAAGCTCGTGCCGTCGTGGACGGTCAGGACGGCCTCGGGGTCCTCGCGCTGGCGGAAGGACTCCCAGACACGGGTCCCCTCCTCCAGCCCGTACTTCTGCTGCGCGGCGAGCAGGGAGAGCGCGGCCTGCACCTCGCCGCCCCCGCCGCCGCCGAACAGGCCTCCGACGACGGAGGCGAGGGCGATCAGGTCGGTGATCTTGAAGGGCTGGATCTCACCCGCGTTGGTGATGGAGTTGATGTGGCCGGTGAGCACGTACTCGCCGGGGAAGTAGCGGCCGTTCTTGGACTGGGTGCGGTAGGTGTTGATGCCGTCGATGTAGGCCTGCGCGTCCTCCATCGCGAGGCGCCCGCGCTCGCCCTCGGTGGTGCGGATCCGGTCGACCTGGGCCTGGAGATCGGCCTCGGTGTACGGGGCCTGCGGCCAGAACTGCTGCTCCAGGCCCTGGTTGGCGAGGGCCCCGCCGGCGAAGGGGGTGAGGTCGCCGCGTCCGACGTGGCGGAAGAGGTCCATCTGCCAGAGCCGGTCCTGGGCCGCGGCGTAGCCCGCGCCGAAGGAAGTGCCGTAGCGGGTGGTGCCCTTGATGTGCGGGACGCCCGTCTTCTTGTCGCGGGTGATGGTCACGTCCGGGCGCGGACTGGCGGTGGACTCGACCTGGTCGCCCGGGACGCCGAAGGAGGCGTCGTTGAAGAAGTCGTTCACCTTGGCGTCGGTGAGGCCGGGGTAGCTCGCCACCAGGGAGTCGTAGCGGGCGAGTTGGTCGGAGGCATGGCCGGGCATCGTGCCGAAGGCCTGGTGCAGGAGGATCTGCGCGAGGGTGGCGTTGCCGTTCTGGCCGGGCGGCAGGATGTCGCTGCACCGGTTGCCGCAGTAGTCGGCGACGGGGAGCGGCACCGGGGTGTCGCCCGGGGCGGCGGAAGCGGGCGCGAGGGGGGAGAGCAGGGCGGCGCCGAGGGCGACCAGTGCGGTGGCCACGGCTGTTCCGAGGCGGGCGGTGGGACGTCGCATACGTGCTCCTCCGTGGGGCAGGAACCGGGTCACGGGGAGGGTACTGGCACGACTACCACTCAGTAAGGTGAGCGACCGTCACTTTTCGGGGTCCCTGGAAATTCCGTTGCCCTGGGCGAGGCCGCCGGGTGAAGCTCGCAGGCATGTCACAGAGCACCGATCACCATCAGCCGTCCGAATCCTGCGTGAACGTCACCGCGGAACGCCCCGCCACCTCCCGCGGCGTGTCCGACCTCTTCTCCGGCGGCCGCCTCATCGCGATCCCGCGCAAGGCCGCCCGGCGCGAGCAGTTGCTCGCCCACCTCACGCATACCCTCTTCGCGACCGACCGCGACTACTCGGAGCCCGAGGTGAACGACGCCCTGCGCACGGTGCACGAGGACTGCTCGGCACTGCGCCGCTATCTGATCACCTCGGGCCACCTCACCCGGACCCGGGACGGCAGCAGCTACCGGCGGGCGACGACCACCCGGTAGTGCGTGGTCAACCTCCCGTCGTCGCCCAGTACGTGGAAGGCGACCACCGGCGGCTCGTCGAGGTGCACGTACTCGCTCGCACCGGCCGCCGCCTCCCAGGGCAGCTTGCACGTGGACACCACACCCGGCGCCACGAGCAGCGGCCGCCCGGCGAAAGTGGTCGCCGCACCCGTGTGGGCGTGCCCGCACAGGAACGCGGTCAGGTGCGGGTGCCGCTCGGCCAGCGCCGCCAGCCGCTCCTCGCCGAACTGCCGGACCCTGTCGACGTACGGGATGTGCAGCGGAACCGGCGGGTGGTGGAAGGCCACCAGGACCGGCACGTCGCGCGGCGTCCCCTCCAGTACCGCGTCCAGCCGGCTCAGCGTGGAGTCCTCCAGGAAGCCCCGGTGCTCGCCGGGCACGGAGGAGTCGCACGCCGCGAGTACGAAGCCGTTCCCGCGCAGCACCCGGTCGACCGGGGCCCGGGACGCCTCCCGCTCCCCCAGCAGGCCCCGCCGGAAGGCCGCGCGGTCGTCGTGGTTGCCGGGGCACAGGGCCAGGGGATGGCGGGAGTCGAGGATCTTGCGGGCCTCCTCGTACTCGGCGGCGGTCGCGTGGTCGGTTATGTCGCCGCTGACCAGCACGGCGTCGAGGTCGTACGGGAGCCCGTCCAGGTACTCCATGACGGCGCGGGTGCGCCCGGCGGCCCGGCTACCGCCGTCGAGATGGGTGTCACTGAGGTGGGCGATCACGATCACGAGTGGTGACTCCGTTCATCACTGTCGGTGTGTCACTGGTCCTACTGGTCCTGCCAGTAGAACAGCAGCGAGTGAACGTCCAACGGGTCGCGCCTGCCGAAGCAGTAGACCCCCAGCCCGGTGACATGGACCGCGCCGAGCTCGGCGTCGATCCAGCGGAAGCCGGCCGACTCGAGGGCGCGGCGGACGGCCGGATTCTCGTCGTGATCGGCGGCGAACCGGCCGAGGGTGCTGATCCACACCTCACCCTCACCCTCGCTCTCGCTCTCGCTCTCGCTCTCGCCGTAGCCGATCACGTCGTACGTACCGTCCCCCTGCCGGTCGGCCTCTCCGCAGGAGACCGGCGCCTTCGGAGCGAGCCCCGCGGCGGTGAGCGCGGCCACGGCCCGCAGTAGCTGCTCGGCGTGGTCGAAGGCCGGCGGCGCCTCGGCGACACAGTCGCGCAGCCGCTCTGGATCGGTCAGGAGCGTGTGGGCGAGGTGGGCGACGCCCCGGTCGGGGTCCGCGAGCGCGTCGGCCACGTCCTCGCCGGCGCGGTGGCGCATCCGGACGCCGAAGGCGCGGCAGGCGTGCATGGTGCGGTTGTGCTCTACGGGGAGCGGTGGACGCGGGCGAGGACGAGAACCGTGTCGTCGGTCGGCGGGGTGGGCAGCAGGCTCGCCAGGATGCGGTCCGCCATTTCTTCCAACGGCCCCGGGGATCCACCCAGTTCGGCGCGCAATGCTTCCAGGCCGGCCTCGATGTCCCGGCCGCGCGCCTCGATGAGGCCGTCGGTGTACAGGGCGAGGGTCGCGTTCCCGGGGAGTTCGATCTCGGTCGTCCTGAAAGGGAAGCCACCGACGCCGAGGGGAACTCCCAGGACTTCGTCGATGGTCTCCACCGTGCCGTCCGGCCGGAGTATCAGGGGCGGGGGGTGGCCGGCGCCGGCGATGCGGGCGCGGCCGGTCTTCGGGTCGTAGACGATGTACAGGCACGTCGCCAGCTCGATGCCGGCCTCCTGTGCGCATGCGTCGAGCTCGGTGAGCAGGTCGGCGGGCTCGCTGTCGTGCCTGGCCAGGGCCTTGGTGGTGATGCGGAGACGGCCCATGGAGGCGGCAGCCGACACTCCGTGCCCCATCACGTCGCCCACCACGAGAACGACCCGGCCGTCGGGCAAGTTGATCACGTCGTACCAGTCGCCGCCGACCTCGGTGATCCGGCTGCCGGGCACGTACCGGTGGGCCACGTCCACGTACGGGCTGGTCGCCAACGCGCTGGGCAGCAGGGCCCGCTGCAGGGTGAGGGCGATGTCCTGGACGCGGCTGTACAGACGGGCGTTGTCCAGGCAGATCGCAGCGCGTGAGGCGAGCTCACCGGCAAGGCTGACATCGTCCCGGGTGAAGGCCGGCCGGTCCCGGGACCGGCCGAACATGGCGATTCCCTGGACGGTGCCCCTGGCGACGAGCGGGGCGACGAGGACGCAGGCCAACCCGCTCTCGGCGAAGAGTCGTGCGCGTGACTCGATGAGCACGGTCCGGGCCAGGAACTCCTCGTTCACCACGGCGGAGATGGCACGGCCGGTCCTCAGCATGTCGTGGATGACGGAGCCGGGCGGATACCGCACTTTCTCCACTCCGCTCACGAGCTCGGTGGCCGGCGGGGGCAGGATCGTCCCGGAGGCGATCCGGCGGGTGAACAGCGGCCGCGCCGGGTCAAAGACCTCCGCCTCGTCCATCCATTCCACGACTTCGACCACGGCGCCGTCGCAGAAGTCCGGCATCGACGCGTCGACCAGCTCCTGAGCCGTGAGGTTCACGTCCAGCGTGGTCCCGATGCGAGTGGAGGCCCCGTCCAGCAGAGCCAGCCGCCGACGGCTGGCGGTGGCCTCCAGGATGGCCTGTTCCCGGTCCGTCACGTCCACCATCAGCCCGCCCACTCCGGGGCGCGAGCCGACCGCCTGGCTCAGGGGGAAGAAGCTCACCGACCGTACTTGGTCACGGTCCGGATGCCCGCGCGGGCGCATACCCACCAGCGCCCCCACAACCGGTGCTCCGCCCAGGGCGACGGCCCGGAGCATGCGCTGGTACTCACCGCCGTCGGACATGACCATGACTTCGTCCATGCGCCGCCCGAGGTGCGCCTCGATCGCAAGGCCGTCCATGTCGGCGAGTGCCTGGTTGAGGTGGACGTACCGCAGGTCCGGGTCGAGCATCACCAGGCCGATGGGGCAGGTCGCGAAGAGGGCATCGAGGAAGGCGAGGTTGGTCTTGACCCGATCGAGCTCGCCGCTGCGGCTCGCCAGGATCATCACCACCGGGGGCCCGCCGGCTCCGGTCACGGAAAAGACCCGAAAACCGCATTCGAAGAATGTTCCGTCACGATGCCGTGCCGTCAGCCGCCCCCTCCAGTACCCGAGGGTCCGGCCCCGCTCCGTCAGCCGGGCGCAGGATTCGGAGCTGCTCCGATCGCCGTCGGCGAAGAGAACGGCGCCGGGCTTCGACAGGACGGCAGTGGAGTCGTACCCGAAGAGGTCCCGCGCGCCGGGCCCCCAGTAACAGATCGTGTCCCCGTCGTCGACACCGAAGACGGCCACGGGCACGTGCTCCAGCAGCGTCCCCGGCTCGGACCAGAACGGGCCGTGAACATTCTCGCCCCCCGGCAGAGCCGATGGCACGAGACGTCCCCTTCCACCCGCCGGTCCATCCATTATGCGGGCACCATCGGCGGCGCGCGGCGGAAGCGTGCCGTGGCGAAGACGGACCGTCGGCGGCGAGCAGCCTGATGCGCTGCGGCGCAGGTGAGCCGAGCGAGCAGGCCGCCTACCGGCGTGCCAGCGGTCGATGACGCGGGAGAGTTGCCGGAGGGGCTCTCGGCCGTCGCCACGGCGATGCCCGGGGAGCGCTCGCGGAGCCCGCCGCCGTGTCCGCGCCCACGAGCAGCATCGGGAAGCCGCGCGCGATGCCGGCTGGAGGCCGTCGGAGCCGCGGGCGGTGTCCACGAGGGCCGCGCCCGGTGCCACTCGTACGGTCAGGCCCGCGAGGGTCATAGCTGTCCCCGGTAGGCCTCCAGCAGCCTCAGCCAGACCTCGCTGATGGTCGGAAAGGCCGGGACCGCGTGCCAGAGCCGCTCGATCGGCACCTCCCCCGCGACCGCGATGGTGGCCGCGTGCAGGAGTTCGGCCGCGCCCGGGCCGACGAAGGTGGCGCCGAGCAGGATCTCTCGGTCGAGGTCCACGACCATGCGGGCCCGGCCGCGGTACCCGTCGGCGTACAGCCCGGCGCCCGAGACCTTGCCGAGGTCGTGGTCCACGGCGCGGACCCGGTGGCCCGCCAGCTCGGCCTCCGCGAGGGTCAGGCCCACGGCCGCGGCCTCCGGGTCGGTGAAGACCGCCTGCGGGAGGGCCTGCGCATCGGCGGTCGCCGCGTGGGCGCCCCAGGGGGCCGTGTCGAGCGGTGTACCGGCGGCGCGAGCGGCGATGGCGGCGCCCGCGATGCGGGCCTGGTACTTGCCCTGGTGGGTGAGGAGTGCCCGGTGGTTGACGTCACCGACCGCGTAGAGCCAGTCGTGTCCGGGGACGCGGCATCCGTCGTCCACCGCGATCCAGTCTCCGGGGGTCAGCCCGACGGTGTCCAGCCCGATGTCCTCGGTCCGCGGCGAGCGGCCGGTGGCCATCAGCAGTTCGTCGCCCTCCAGGCTCTCGCCGCCGGCCAGCACCACCGTGACCGGCCCGGTCGGCCCGTCCCGCACGACGGCCTCGACCTCGACCCCGGTACGGACCACCGCGCCGGCCTCGCGCAGGGCCTCGGCGACCAGTTCCCCGGCGAAGGGCTCCATGCGCGGCAGCAGCCGGGGGCCCCGTACGAGCACGGTGACCTCGGAGCCCAGGGCCTGCCAGGCCGTGGCCATCTCGGCGGCCACGACCGAACCGCCGACGATCAGCAGCCGGCCGGGCGACGCCTGCGCGGAGGTGGCCTCGCGGCTGGTCCACGGCCGAGCCCCGGAGATGCCGGGCAGCTCGGGGACCACGGCCCGGGTGCCGGTGGCGACGACCACGGCGTGCCGGGCGGAGAGCACGTGGTGCTCCCCCTCGGGGCTGGTGACGGCGACCTTGCGGACCCCGTACAGCCGGCCGTGGCCGCGGTAGACGTGCGCCCCGATGGAGTCCAGCCAGTCGACCTGACCTTCGTCCTTCCAACTGCCGGTCCAGTAGTCCCGGTGCGCGAACACCGCAGCCGTGTCCAGCGCCCCGCCGACGGCCCCGGCGAGGCCGGGCACCCGGCGCGCGTCGGCCCTGGCCAGGGCGGGGCGCAGCAACGCCTTGCTCGGCACGCAGGCCCAGTACGAGCACTCACCGCCGATGAGCTCGCTCTCGACCAGGGCCGTACTCAGCCCCGCGGCGCGGGTCCGGTCGACGACGTTCTCGCCGGCCGGCCCCCCGCCGAGCACCACCACGTCGTACTCCACGGCTCCAGTCATACGGGCCAGTGTCACCGGCGGCCGGGGGCCCGTCACGTACTCAGGCGTCCGGCGTGCCGGGGCCGGGGTCCTCGGGCTGCTGCTGCGCGGCGATCTTGGTTCGCACCTCGTCCATGTCCAGGGCGCGGGCCTGTGCGATCAGGTCCGTGAGCGCCGCCTCGGGCAGCGCGCCGGGCTGGGAGAAGATGGCCACCTGGTCCCGGACGATCATCAGCGTCGGGATCGAGCTGATCTGGAAGGCGCCGGCCAGCTCCTGCTGGGCCTCGGTGTCCACCTTGGCGAAGACCAGGTCCGGATTCGCCTCGGCGGCCTTTTCGTACACCGGGGCGAACTGCAGGCAGGGGCGGCACCAGCCCGCCCAGAAATCGATCAGAACGAACGGGTTTTCGCTCACCGTCTGATCGAAGTTCTCCTTGGTGAGTTCGACAGTAGCCACGGTTCTCCAGACCTCCTGAAATGCTGCTTGTGCTCCTTGAACGAACGACCCGCCCGCAGCATTCCTGGCGGGTCAGAACGGGTGACCGCCCGGCGCGGCGCGCACCGTGGTCCAGCGCAGCTCCGTGAAGGCGTCGAGGTTCGCCTCGCCGCCGAAGCGGGCGCCGGTGCCCGAGGCGCCGACCCCGCCGAAGGGGGCCACCGCCTCGTCGTTCACCGTCTGGTCGTTGATGTGGACCATGCCCGTCGGGATACGGCCCGCCAGATCCAGCCCGCGCGCCGCGTCCCGGGTCACGATCCCGAGCGCGAGACCGTACGGGCCGGCCGCGGCCAGCGCCGCCGCCTCCTCCTCCGTCGCGAAGGACCGTACGGGCGCCACCGGGCCGAAGACCTCCTCGGCGTAGGCGGGGGTGTCGTCCCCGACGCCCGCGAGCACCGTCGGACGGTAGAACAGGTCCCGGTGCGTGCCGCCCGCGACGAGCTTGGCGCCCTGCTCGGTACTGGCCTCCACCAGCGCGTGCACCCGCTCCAGCTGACCGGCGTCGATCAGCGGCCCCAGGTGCACCTGCTCGCGGTGCGGGTCCCCCACCGCCAGGGCCTCGGCCCGCGCGGCGAGCCGCTCGACGTACTCGTCGTACAGCGAGGCGTGCACGAGGTGACGGCCCGCCGTCATGCACACCTGGCCCTGGTGGAAGAAGGAGCCCCAGGAGGCCTGCGCCACGGCGGCCTCGACATCGGCGTCCCGGAGTACGACGAGCGCCGAGTTCCCGCCCAACTCCAGGTGCGCGCGGGTGAGGTGACGGCCCGCCAGCTCGGCCACGGAGCGGCCGCTCGCAGTGGATCCGGTGAACGAGACCACCCGGACCAGGGGGTCGGCGACGATCGCGGCCCCCGTCTCGGCCCCGCCGGGCAGCACCTGGAGCAGCCCGGCCGGCAGGCCGGCCGCCGCGAGAACGGCGGCGAGGGCGAGGCCGCCGCACACCGCGGTACGAGGGTCCGGCTTGAGCAGCACCGCGTTGCCGAGCGCCAGCGCCGGCGCGACCGAGCGGACCGCGAGGACCAGCGGGACGTTGAACGGGGCCACGACCCCGACCACCCCGGCGGGCACGCGCCGGGTGAAGGAGAGCCGGGGCTCCTCGCTCGGCAGCACCTGCCCGGCCGGGCGCGAGGCCAGTGCGGCGGCCTCGTAGCACTCCTGCGCGGCGACGTGGAGCTCGAAGGCGGCCTTGCCGGGGATCGACCCGGACTCCCGCACCAGCCAGTCCCGCAGCTCGTCGGCGTGTACGGAGAACAGGTCCCCGGCGCGGCGCAGCACGGCGGCGCGCTCCAGGTGGGTGGCCCGCGCCCAGTCCCGCTGCGCGGCCCGGGCCCGTACGGCGGCCTCCGCGACGTCGGCGGGGGCGGCCAGGTCGATGGTGGCCAGGGTGCGGCCGGTGGCGGGTTCGACGACCGGGGCGGTGCCGCCGGTGAGGGTGGGTCCGTCCTGCCAGAGCGTCGGATCGAGGAGTGGCATGGCGCGGGGCCTCCGGGTGGGGATGGGCGGGCATGGGGCGGGGGCGGCACGCGCCATCGTGCCAGACCGGAGGCGCCACTTCTGTTCAGTTATTGGGCAGTTGACGGTTCATCATGACTGGAAACGATCGACCGGGCGTGCGGATGCGCCCGGCCGTGCGGATGCGCCCGGCACGGACCGCACGCGCCCTGGACGGCCTTCAGCGTTCGAGAACCAGGGCGATGCCCTGTCCGACGCCGATGCACAGCGCCGCCATGCCCGTTCCGGAGCCCGCCGCCGCCAGCTGGTGCGCCACCGATCCGGCCAGCCGGGCACCCGAGGCGCCGAGCGGGTGGCCGATCGCGATGGCCCCGCCGCGCGGGTTGACGACCTTCGGGTCCAGCTCCGGCCACGCCGCGAGGCAGCCCAACGCCTGGGCCGCGAAAGCCTCGTTGAGCTCGAAGGCCGTCAGGTCGGCCAGACCTCGGCCGGCCTTGGCCAGCGCCCGGCCGACGGCCTCCACCGGGCCCAACCCGAAGAGCTGCGGCTCGATGCCGGTGACGGCCGACGCGCTGATCCGGGCCAGCGGCTCCCGGCCGGTGGCCGCCAGCCCCGCCTCGTCGGTCAACAGCAGCGCGGCGGCGCCGTCGTTGAGCGGGGAGGCGTTGGCGGCCGTGACCGTGCCGCTGCCGTCCGTCCGGAAGGCCGGCTTGAGGCGGGCCAGCGCCTCGGGCGTGGACCCCTCCCGGATGGACTCGTCCCGTACGAGGTCCACACCGGGGTACGCGACGACCTCGTCGTCGTACAGCCCGGCGGCCCAGGCGGCCGCGGCCTTGTGGTGGCTCTCCAGCGCGAAGGCGTCCTGCGCCTCGCGGGTGATGCCGTGCTTGTCCGCGATGAGCTCGGCACCCTCACCGAGGGAGCCGGTCCACTCGGCGGGCATGCGCGGGTTGGTCATCCGCCAGCCGAGGGTGGTGGACCACATCTGCTGGTGACCGGCCGGGAAGGCCCGTTCCGGCTTCTGGACCACCCAGGGGGCGCGGGTCATCGACTCGACCCCGCCCGCGATGGCGACGGAGGCGTCCCCGAGCGCGATGGCCCGGGCGGCCTGGATCACGGCCTCCAGGCCGGACCCGCAGAGCCGGTTGACGGTGACGCCGGGCACGGTCGCCGGCAGGCCGGCCAGCAGCACCGCCATCCGGGCCACGTCCCGGTTGTCCTCGCCCGCGCCGTTGGCGTCGCCGAAGACGACGTCGTCGATGCGGGCCGGGTCCAGTTCGGGCGTACGGTCCACGAGCGCGCGCACCACGTGGGCGGCCAGGTCGTCGGGCCGGACCCCGGCGAAGGCGCCGCCGAACTTCCCGATCGGGGTGCGGACTGCGTCGACCACGTAGACGTCGCGGACGGTGCGGACGTCGTGGACGGTGCGGATGCTCATGGGGGCTCTCCTGGGCGGATCCGTACGAGCGGCGGCGCCTCGGTACCGGTGTCGGCACCGGCAGACGCCCCCGGGCACGCCCGGTGGGGCGCGCCCGCAGTCTCCGTCCGGCCGTCACCCGCTGTCAACGGGCTCCTGCGGCGCCGGGTGGGGGCGGGGCAGCCGACCGGGTCAGGTCGATTCGCGGTGGAGGGCGACCGCCGCCATCAGGTCGTGGCGTTCGGTGACCTCGCCCGGCTCCCGGACCGCCTGGTCCACGAGGGACGCCAGGTGGTCACCGGTCGGCAGCTCGATCTGCACCGTGCTGAGCCGCGGCCGGAGCAAACGACCGATGAGCAGGTCGTCGGCCCCGATGACGGCGACGCCCTCGGGGATGCGCAGTCCCGCGTCGAGGAAGGCCCGCATCAGCAGCATCGCGTACTCGTCGTTGTACGCGAACACCGCGTCCAGGCCGAGCGAGCTCCAACGGGCCGCGAGCGCCGCCGCCGACTCCTCCGAGTACGCCATCGGGGGCGCCACCACCCCGGCTCCCGCGGCGGACCGGGCTCCCGCCAGCCGGGGCACGGAGAACAGCTCCAGGCCCTCCTCCTCGGGGACCACCACACCGATCCGCCGCCGGCCCCGCTCCACCAGGTGCGCGGCGGCCCGGACGCCGACCTCCGTCTGGTCCATGACCAGGGCGTGTGCCCCGGGGACGCTGGCCGGACCCATCGTTATCACCGCCCGGGCGCCTGCCCGCTTGAGCGTGGCGACGTTGTGCGCGGAGAGGGTGATCTCGCCGAGGGAGATCACCGCGACCGGCCGCAACTCGGCCCAGGCGCGCGCCGCCTCGTCACCGCTGAGGCCGAGGCTGCCGTACTGGACCACGGTGTAGTCGAGGCGGCGCAGGGCCCACTGGAGCTCGTTGAGGAAGGCGCTGTACAGCGGCCCGATGGGCACGTGGGAGGTGGGCAGCAGCACGATCCGGGTGTGCCCGGCGCGCAGGCTGCGGGCGGCGGCGTGCGGAACGTACCCGAGCTCCTCGGCGGCCTGGCGCACCTTGCGGCGGGTGGGCTCGCTGATGCGTACGGCCTCGGCGTTGTTCAGGACGTAACTGACCGTCGCGCGCGAGACGCCCGCCAGTCGGGCCACGTCGGCGCTGGTCGGCACGGGGGGCGGGGTGAGGGGCTGTGTTGGCCCCGCGGGCTGCTTCGGCGGCTTCGGCGGCTTCGATGACTGTGACATTGCGGTGGCATCTTTCCAGACCGGTTGCGCCCAGGGGCTAGCGGATGGCCGGAAACGAATGCTACACAGTGGTTACACGAGCCATTGACACGTGTAACCACTGGTCGTCACGGCGTCAGACCTCCCATCGGAGGTGCCTGCGCACGTGTCCAGCCGTGCCGCCGCCCCGTCGCGTTCCGTCGCACCCCCGCCGTCGCGACGGGGTGGCGCGCACCTCTTTCCTCTTTCCTCCCTCCTCCTGCCGCCCTTCCGCCCTCCTCCTTCCGCCCTTCCGCCCTTCCGCCCTTCCGCCCTTCCGCCCTTCCGCCCTTCCGCCCTTCCGCCCTTCCCCCATTCCGCCTCCCGCCTCTCCCGTCTCCCGTCTCCCGCCTTCGTCTCTGGCCTTCGTCGCCCGTCGCTCGCTCCCGCTCCCGCTCCCGCTCCCGCTCCCGCCGTAAGCGGTCGTACCGCTCGTCCTCGCCGTGCATCCGCCATGTCACCCGCACGAGAACATGCCCAGGAGGGCACCGTGCACCCGCGAGCGGCGGCTCCCGGCCCGCCCACCGATGCCCGTGAAGGCGCAGCTCGCCGCCTTCACCAGCGCCCTCAAGGACCACGACTTCCGCTGGGCGTTCATCGGACGGGCCCTGCTGATCCTCGGATACTTCGCGGTGACCGGCTACCAGCTCTACATCCTCCAGGACCACACCGTGCTGCCTGACGGCATGAAGCCGGAGGAGGCGGTGGCCGTGATGATGCCGCTGACCAGCGTGGCGATGGTCCTCTCCACCGTGGTCGGCGGGTACCTCTCCGACCGGTTCGACCGCCGCAAGCTCTTCGTCGGCGCCTCGGCCCTGCTGTCGGCCGTGGCGCTGGTGATTCCGGCGGTGTCGACCAGTTGGAGCGCGATGCTGGCCTTCGCCGTCGTCAACGGGCTCGCCTTCGGCTGCTACATGGCCGTGGACACCGCCCTCGTGACGATGGTGCTCCCCAAGGCGGAGGACGCGGCGCGCGACATGGGCGTGCTCAACATCGCCAACGCCGGTCCGCAGATCGTCGCGCCGTTCATCGCCTCGGTGATCGTCTCCCTCAGCGGCGGGTACACCGCGCTGTTCGTCGTCGCGGCCGTCCTGGCGGTGGCGGGGGCGCTGGCGGTGAAGCCGATCAGGAGCGTGCGGTAGGGCCGCCTCGGCGGCCGGGCATACCGCTACCGGCCGCCCGTCAATCCCGTCTGCGGCAGATCTTGAGTGAACTTCCCTCCGGCTCCGGGTACTTGTCCTGCGATTCCCTTCCGATCTTGTAGAGAAAGGCACCACCGTGCAGCTCCACACCGAGACCTGGGGCGAGGGCGACCGCGTCGCCCTCCTGATCCACGGCATCATGGCCGACCACCGGACCTGGCGCCGGGTGGGTCCCGCACTCGCCGACCGCGGCTACCGCGTCATCGCCGTCGACCTGCGCGGCCACGGGGCGAGCGGCCGCGGCGAGTACAGCCCCGAGCTGTACGCCGACGACGTGGTCGAGACCCTGCCGGTCGGCGCCGAACTCGCCATCGGGCACTCCTTGGGCGGCCTGACGCTCTCGCTCGCGGTGGCGCGCCTGCGGCCGGAGCGGGCGGTCTTCTCGGACCCCGGGTGGTACCTGACCAGCCCCGATCCCGATTTCGGGCTGGAGGCGCTGGCCCGGTTCAAGGCGGCGCCCAAGGAGCAGATCCGTGCGATGAACCCGCGCTGGGAGGAGGCCGACGTGGACATCGAGTTGGAGACCCTCGCGGTGTGGGACGAGAGCACCGCGCTGAGCCTCGCCCCGCTGATCGGCGTGGACCTGATGCCGACCGCGCCGGTCGTGCCCTCGCTGGTACAGCTCGCCGACCCCAGCTTCCTGATCACCGAGGAGCGGGCGGCGCTCCTCAAGGAGCGAGGCTTCGAGGTCCGTTCGGTTGCCGGGGCCGGTCACACCATTCACCGGGACGACTTCAGCGGCTTTATGGCGTCCTTGGAGGGATGGATCTAGTAGGTCTCGACCGGGCCCCTTTAGCGTCTCTTTCTACCGAGCGGTAATGGGGAGGTTCCGGTGTCGGTTACTTCGATTTCTACTGTTTCTGTTGGCTCTACTGATTCCGTTGGTTCCGTTGGTTCCGTTGGCTCCGTTGGCTCCGTTGGTTCCGTTGGTTCCGGTTCAACGGGCTTGGTTCCTTCTAGTCCATTCGTTTCGAGGCCCTCGTCCGCCTCCATGCCGTCCGGGCTGGTGGAGATGGCGGCCGCACTCGCCGAAGGCAGCGTCACCGCACGGCAGTTGACCGAGCGGGCGCTGCGCCGGATCGCCGCCGCGCAGCCGGAGCTCAATGCCTTCCGGATCATCCGCACCGAGGCTGCTCTCGCCGAGGCCGATGCGGCGGACCGACGGCTCGCGGCCGGTGAGCGGCTGCCTCTGCTGGGCGTGCCGATCGCCGTCAAGGACGACATGGACGTGGCCGGGGAGCCGACCGCGTTCGGCTGCGGCGGAGAGTTCGAGCCGAAGGCCGAGGACAGCGAGGCGGTACGAAGGCTGCGCGCGGCCGGGGCGGTCATCATCGGCAAGACCCAGACCCCGGAACTGGGCCAGTGGCCGATCACCGAGAGCCGCGCCTTCGGCGAGACCCGCAACCCCTGGAACCCCGGCTACACGCCCGGCGGTTCCTCGGGCGGCTCGGCCGCAGCCGTGGCCGCCGGACTGGTCCCGGCCGCACTGGGCTCCGACGGAGCGGGGTCGATCCGGATCCCCGCGGCCTGGACGCACCTGATCGGGGTGAAGCCGCAGCGCGGACGCATCTCCACCTGGCCCGAGCCCGAGGCCTTCCACGGCCTCACGGTCAACGGTGTGCTGGCCCGGACCGTCGCCGACGCGGCGCTCCTGCTCGACGCCGCGAGCGGCCCCCACGCGGGCGACCTGCACCGCCCGCCGAGCATCTCGGCGGTGGAGGCGACCCGCCGCGCACCGCGCCGGCTGCGGATCGCGCTGTCGTTCGGCATGCCGTTCACGGCTACGCCCAAGTTCCTCGATCCCGAGGTCCGTTCGGCGGTGGAGCGGCTGGCCGGATGCCTGGAGTCCCTGGGCCACGAAGTCGTCACCGAGGACCCCCGGTACGGCCTGATCGGCCTGAGCTTCGTGCCCCGCGGAACCGGGGGCGTACGCGAGTGGGCCTCCCGGGTCCCGGACCCCGCCCTGCTGGACCCCCGCACCCGGGAGTCGGCGCGCACGGGCCGACTGCTGGGCGGCCTGCCGCTACGGCTGTCCCGCCGGGCGGAGGAGGGCCTGCGCAAGCGGGTGGGCCGGATCTTCGGACGGTTCGACGTGGTGCTCACCCCGACCACGGCCACACCCCCGCTGCGGATCGGGGCCCTGGCGGGGCTGGGAGCCATGGCCACGGACCGGGCGACGATCGCCGCGGCCCCGTACGCCTGGACCTGGAACGTCCTGGGCTGGCCGGGAGTCAACGTCCCGGCGGGCTTCACCACGGACGGCCTCCCCCTCGGGGCCCAACTCCTGGGCGGCTACGGCTCGGAACCCCGCCTGCTGAGCCTGGCCGCGGAGCTGGAGGCCGCGGAGGGCTGGGCCACCAGGTGGCCGGGGGTGGGGGTGGGGTGATGTCCGGTGCCTCGCCTGCTCGGTGGCGTTGACGGGGTCCGGGGGCGTCCCGTCAGTCCACTGTCCTTCCGGGCCGGGCCGGTCCCTCAAGGGCGCTCCCTGCGGTCGCGTCGCTTCGCGATGGCCTTCGGCCACCCTTGACCGACCGACCCGTCCCGGAATGCCAGAAGCCTGCCGGGAAGCCCCCGAAGGAATGGCCGGGTTCCATCGAGTTCAGGGACGGCCCCCGCCAGGGACCCGCGAGTTGGCTCTCGGGGCGGCCTGACCCCTCCCCGGGCCGACCAGATCAGCCTGGCGGGAGGTCAGGCGCCCCAGATCGCTACGCGCTCCTCCCGGCCAAGCGTCTGCGACCCGTCTGAGGCTGGGAATTGGCCACCGACTCCGCGTCACGGGCCGTTCAGGGTCTGCCTCACCTCGTCGAGGGTTCTGGTGAACCGCCCGCCGTACGCCTGCGCCTGCTGGCTCTGCCAGTGCGGGCCGCCGTTGTATCGGGCCGCCAGCTCCTGGTACTGCTCGGGGGTCATCTGTTCCGTCGGGACCAGCGCGAACTCGCTCTCCGCCTTCAACTGCGCCAGGTACTCCGCCGCGATGTAGATGTTGGTGCTCGGATCCAGGGTCGCGTTCTTGATTTCGATCCGCTGCTCCCTTGTCAGGTTCAGCGGGTCGTAGCCGAGCACCTCTGCCGAACGCCGGATCTGGATCGCGATCGGCCCCATCGAAGTCGCGTCGGGCTCCCCGCTCAGTCCGTAGTGGTCGGCCACCGCGTCGACCACCGGCCAGGCCCAGGCGGGAATCTGGTCCTGGGTCTGCCGATAGTCGTCGACGAACCTGTCCACGATCTTGGGAGCGCCCTCGACCTCCTGCCATGCGATGCCCGCCAGCACATCCGGCGGAATCCCGGTGGATGCGGCCGCGTCCAGCAGGTAGCCCCGGTTGGCCAGGATCCATTCCCGCCGCTTCTGATCCGAGTCGGATCGCGTCCACTGATTGTGGTCGTTGTCCATGGCCGGGGGCAGTCCCAGTCCTTCGATCCGGGCCCTGATCTGAGCGAGTTTCGGAGAGACCTTGTCGTCGTACGGGCGCTCCAGGAAGACGTCCGCCTTCGGCCCGGTCCCGGGCAGCTGAACGTTCGGGTCCATCCATGCCTGCACCGCCTCGTCGCGGGCGGCCGGGAAGCCGGCGAGGAGGGTGGCCGGGTCCTGGATGTTCCCCCTGTACACGGGAACCGACCGCTGCGCTTGTGTCAGACCGGACTTGCACACCGCCCGCGCGTCCTGCTCGATGCGTTTGGCGTCCCCGTACGCTTGCCGGGTCTGCGTGTAGTAGCTCTCCGCCTCGTCCCGGATCGAGTCCACGTCTATGGTGGCTTCGGCGATGGAATCGAAGAGGCCGGTCTTCTTCCGCAGGTCTTCCCACTGCCGCAGTGGCTCGGCCGCGCGCGCTTGCTGCGTGATGGCGCTCGCCACCCGGGCCATCGTCTGGGACAGCCGCCCCTCGGTGTACAGCCCGTCCTCGTACCGGCGCTTCGCGACCGACAGGGTGTCGGAGTACGCCACGAGCGCCTGCCAGGCCGTCTTGTAGGCGTCGGCGAGGCTGGTGATCATGTCGTGGGCCTGTTCGAGGAACCGCCCGTACGCGTCCGCGGCCCGGCTGTCCCAGTCGTTGCCCGACGCCGCGGTCATGCTGCCGTCCACGGAGGCGAGCAGCCTGTGCATCCGGCAGAACTCCTCGCCGTTCTGCTCGACGAGCCCCGGATTGCAGAACTCGAGGTACTCCACGTCCTCCCGGTACGTCACGGCCTCGGCGCCCATCTCTCGTGGGCGGGGACGTACGTGCCGTGCGTCACGACGGCATCCAGGGCGGCCGCGACCTGTGCGTCGACCGCCGCGTAGTCACCCCCGGCGGTGCGGAGCTTGGTGGAGAGGGCCGCGATCAGCGAAACGGCGTTCAGGAACTGGTCCCTGCTGTCGCGCGCGAACATCTGCACGGCGGACCCGACCTCGTAATGGGCTCTGGGCGGGCGGGCCAGGACGGAGAGTTCCGTGTCGGGCCGGCCCCGGTGCAGCAGCACCGCGACCTCCAGAAGGAGGTGGGAACTTCCGTCCAGTGAGGCGGGGGTGACCCCGTACCAGTCACTGTTGACCGTCATGCTGCCCTCCAGCCGATCGAGGATGCGTACGGAGCGGCCGAGCACTTCGTAGTGACGCACGGGGCGGGCTCGGTTGCACCGTGCGGGGCGCTCCATCGACCGGTTTCCGGTGCTGTTCCGCGCCTGTTGGCCGGAAGTCCTCCGTAGGTGGACCGCGCGGGTGTCTCCCGGCCCGGTAGCCTCGGGCGGATGACGGCACTTTCACACCACGGTTCCGGTCCCATCGAGCAGCCCGGGCGGGACGGTAGCGGCGCGACCGCCGAGGCCGATCCGCATGCCATCGGGCCCGTGCAGACCTCGTACGCCCCCGATCGCGACGGGGATCCCGACCCGGGCGAGATCGTGTGGACCTGGGTTCCCTTCGAGGAGAACGACGGGCGGGGGAAGGACCGGCCCGTGCTCGTCGTCGCCCGGGAGGCGGGCGGGACGCTGCTCGCCGTACAGCTCTCCAGCAAGCGGCACGACCACGACCGGGAGTGGGTCCCCATCGGGACCGGGCCCTGGGACGGTGCGGGCCGGGAGTCCTGGGTGGACGTGGACCGGGTGCTGAGGGTCCACGAGACGGGCATGCGGCGCGAGGCGTGCGCGCTGGACCGCGGACGGTTCGATCTGGTCGTGGGGCGGCTGCGGGAGCGCTACGGCTGGCGGTAGCCCGCGGCGAACGCGTGCTCGAACGCCTCCCGCGTCCGCGGGTTGCGGTCGAGCACGCCGAACACCACCCGCTCGAACAAGCCCGCGAAGCGCCCCGCCAGCAGGGACCGGAAGGCCTCCGCCACCTCGGCCGGGTCGTTCTGGAAGACGCCGCACCCCCAGGCGCCCAGCACCAGCCGCCGGTACCCGTGCAGCGCCGCCACCTCCAGGACGAGTCCCGCGCGGCGGGCCAGGGCGGCCGGGATCTCGGCCACCCGTTCCGGTTCCTGGCGCCGGATCGTGCCCGCGTTCGGCGCCGGGGAGGTGAGGAAGCCGACGCGGAACGGCGCCTCCAGCAGTTCGCCCCGGTCGTCACGGAAGACGGGTACCCCGGGCGAGTGAATCACCCGGTCGGTGTAGAAGGTGCTGCGCTCCGCGCGGTGGGTCTCGTAGTACTCCGGAGCCTCCAGCAGGGTCTCGTACAGGGCCGAGGCGCGGCAGAGCGCCTCCTCCTGAGCCTTGGCCCCGCGGACGTAGCCGCCCCCGGGATTGCGGGCCGAGGCGAAGTTCAGCACCGCCACCGGGGAGGCCTCGGGCCAGTCGGCGGCGAGCCTACGGGCTGCGACCGTGCTGCTCTCGTCCGTGACCTCGACGGCCGTCGTTCCGTGCGCCGCAGGTAGGTTTTCGCCTGGAATAGGTTGGTTTGGTCCATATATTCTGGTTCCTGCCTTGGCTTCCGCCACGGCGCCGGCGAGCGACAGCTGCCGTCCCGACCGCGTCCGGTACCCCCCGGCCGCCACGATCTCCGCGTTGTCCCGCGCGATCTCGCGCAATCTGCTGCTCATACCGTGATCTTCCGCACCATCGGCGGGCGGCAGCAAGGGAATTTGTGCCTGAAGGGACGGGTAGGCACGGGTGATGTCACGGCCGACGACGGAAGACGAGGACCCGGTCATGTCCCACGACCCACCCGCGCCCCACGCACCGCCGCGCACCGACCACACACTGCTCACCGAGACCACCGCCGAGGACCTGATCCACGGCATCTGCTTCAAGACGGGCCCGCCCCGCCTCCTCGGTGCCGAGCTCGAATGGATCGTGCTCGACGCCGAGCAGCCCGGGCACCCCCTGCCCCATGAGCGGCTCGCCGCCGCGCACGACGCGGCCCGCGCCCTGCCGCTGCGCTCCCGGGTCACCGTCGAGCCGGGCGGCCAGCTGGAGCTCAGCTCGGCCCCCGCCGCCTCCCTCACCGAGTGCGTGGACGCACTCCAGGCCGACCTCACCGCCGTACGGGCCACCCTGCGCGCGCAGGGCCTGATCCTGCGCGGCCTCGGCCAGGACCTGCGCCGCCCCTACCGCCGGATGCTGACCAGCAGCCCGCGCTACGAGGCCATGGAGGCCTACTTCGACCGCACCGGCCCGGCGGGACGGGCCATGATGTGCGCCACCGCGTCCGTGCAGGTCTGCGTGGACGCCGGCCAGGAGGAGCCGGGCCCGCTCGGCCACGGCCCGCGCTGGCGGCTCGCGCACCTCCTGGGCGCGGTCCTCGTCGCCGCCTTCGCCAACTCCCCCGCGTACGAGGGCCCGTACGCCGGCTGGCGCTGCGCCCGCCAGGGGATCTGGAGCGACCTCGACACCCGGCGCGCGCTCGCCCCGCCGCTCGACGCGGAGCCGCGGGCCGCGTGGACCCGGCAGGTGCTGGACACCGAGGTGATGTGCATACGGGCCCCCGACGACCGGCCCTGGACGGCGCCCCCGGGGCTGACCTTCCGCGACTGGCTCCGTACGGGCCGACCGCGCCCGGCCACCGCCGAGGACCTGGACTACCACCTGACCACGCTGTTCCCTCCCGTGCGCCCCCGCGGCCACCTCGAACTGCGCATGATCGACGCGCAGCCCGGCGACGACGGCTGGCTGGTCCCGGTGGCCGTCGTGCACGCGCTCTTCGACGACCCGGAGGCCGCCGAGGCCGCGTACCGCGCCGCGAAGGCACTGGCCGACACCTACGGGCCGCACCCCGCGCCGCGCAATCCGCTGTGGCGCTCGGCCGCCCGCCACGGCCTGGCCGATCCGGAGCTGCGCGCGGCCGCCAGGGTCTGCTTCCGGGCCGCGGCCGAGGCGCTGCCCCGGCTGGGCGCGAGCGTTCATGTCCGGGACACCGTCGCGGAGTTCGCCGCCCGCTACGTACTGCGCGGCCGATGTCCGGCCGACGACCCGCCCCCGTACCGGCCGGCCGGCGAGGAGGCGCTCGCATGACCACCGAACCGGAACCGCTGCGCGAGCGCGCCGTGCGGGCCCTGACCGAGGCGCGGGCCCGGACCGCCGGGCTCACCGACCCCGTGTCCGACCAGGACCTGACCGCCCAGCACTCCCCCCTCATGTCGCCGCTGGTCTGGGACCTGGCGCACATCGGGAACATGGAGGAGCTGTGGCTGCTGCGCCACGTAGCCGGGCGCGAGTCGATGCACCCGGAGATCGATCCGCTCTACGACGCCTTCGAGCATCCCCGTGCCGAGCGGCCGAAGCTGCCCCTGCTGGGGCCCGAGGAGGCCCGCCGGTACGCAGCCGAGGTGCGCGGCAGGGTCTTCGACCTGTTGGAGCGGACTCCGCTGGAGGGCACGGAGCTGCTGGCCGACGGCTACGTCTTCGGGATGATCGCGCAACACGAACAGCAGCACGACGAGACCATGTTGATCACCCATCAGCTGCGGCAGGGCGCGGCGGTGCTGACGGCCCCGGATCCCGATCCCCCGCAGGGTCCCGGGGTGTCGGCGCCCGAAGTGCTGGTGCCGGGAGGCCCGTTCACGATGGGGACCTCGGCCGAGCCGTGGTCCCTGGACAACGAACGCCCCGCCCACATCCGGGAGATCGGGCCATTCTGGATCGACACGACGCCGGTGACGAACGCGGCGTACCAGGGGTTCATCGCGGACGGCGGCTACCGCGAGGAGCGCTGGTGGGCCGCGGAGGGCTGGCAGCAGATCCGCCGGGGCGGGATCGAGGCCCCGCTGTTCTGGCGCCGCGAGGCGGGCGAGTGGCTGCGCCGCCGCTTCGGGGTCAGCGAGCCGGTGCCGGGCGACGAGCCGGTGCTGCACGTCAGCTGGTACGAGGCGGACGCCTATGCGCGCTGGGCGGGGCGCCGGCTGCCGACGGAGGCGGAGTGGGAGAAGGCCGCGCGGTTCGATCCGGCGACCGGGCGCTCCAGGCGCTACCCGTGGGGCGACGCCGATCCCACCCCCGCGCACGCCAATCTGGGCCAGCGCCATCTGCGCCCGGCCCGTGCGGGCAGCTATCCGGCCGGGGCCTCCCCGCTCGGGGTGCGCCAGCTGATCGGCGACGTGTGGGAGTGGACCTCCTCCGATTTCCTGCCCTATCCCGGGTTCCGGGCGTTCCCGTACCGCGAGTACTCGGAGGTGTTCTTCGGCCCCGAGCACAAGGTGCTGCGCGGCGGCTCCTTCGCGGTGGACCCGGTGGCCTGCCGGGGCACGTTCCGCAACTGGGACCTGCCGGTGCGCCGGCAGATCTTCTCTGGGTTCCGGACCGCGCGGGACGGTGGTGCCTGATGTGCCGTCACCTCGCCTATCTGGGGCCGGTGGTGCCGCTCGGCCGGCTGCTGAGCGATCCCGAGCATTCGCTGGTGCGGCAGTCCTGGGAGCCGCGCCGGCAGCGGTACGGCACCGTCAACGCCGACGGCTTCGGCATCGGCTGGTACGCGGAGGGCGATCCGGTGCCCGCTCGCTACCGGCGGGCCGGGCCGGTCTGGGGAGACCTCACCTTCGCCGACCTCGCCCGGGTGGTGCGCAGCGGCGCGCTGCTGGGGGCCGTACGGGACGCCACGCTCGCGGGGGCGGACGGGGAGGCGGCAGCGGCGCCCTTCGCGTCCGGGCAGTGGCTGTTCAGCCACAACGGGGCGGTGCGGGACTGGCCGGACGCGGCGGCCCGGGTGGCGGCCGCGCTGCCGCCCGAGGAGTTGCTGGCGCTGGCCGCCCGGACGGATTCGGCGCTGATCTGGGCGCTGGTCCTGCACCGGCTCCGGGGTGGCGACGATCTCGGTCGGGCACTCGCCGGGCCCGTGGCGGAGCTGGCCGGGGCCTCGCCCGGCTCGCGGCTCAATCTGCTGCTGACCGATGGCACGGCCGTCGCCGCCACCGCCTGGGGGGACTCGCTCTGGTACCTGGCCGACGTACCGGGGCAGCGCACGGTGGTGGCGTCCGAGCCGTACGACGACGACCCGCGCTGGTGCGAAGTACCCGACAGGACTCTGCTGACCGCCACCCGGACGAGGGTCGAACTGACCCCCCTCAAGGAGGCCGCATCGAAGGAGAAGAAGCCCCGTGAGTGACTTTCTGCTGACCCGGACCCTCGACGAGCGCGCCGCGGACACGGCTCTGCGCCACGACGTGCTGACCGGGCTGACCCGGTCCCCCAAGGAGCTGCCGCCGAAGTGGTTCTACGACGCCCGGGGCAGTGAACTCTTCGAGGAGATAACCCGGTTGCCCGAGTACTATCCGACGCGCGCGGAGCGGGAGATCCTGCTGGAGCGGGCCCGGGAGATCGCCTCGGTGAGCGGTGCGCGCACGCTGGTGGAGCTGGGCTCCGGTTCCTCGGAGAAGACCCGGCACCTGATCGAGGCGATGCCCGCGCTGGACACGTACGTGCCCGTCGATGTGAGCGAGAGCGCGCTGAAGGGTGCGGCGCAGACGCTGATGGCGGAGCATTCGGGGCTGCGGGTGCACGCGCTGCTGGCCGATTTCACCAAGCCGTTGCGGCTGCCGGACTCCCCCGGGCCGCGGCTGGTGGTGTTCCTGGGCGGCACGATCGGCAATCTGCTGCCGGCGGAGCGTGCCGTGTTCCTGGCCGACGTACGGGCGATGCTCGCGCCCGGGGACGCGCTGCTGATGGGTACGGACCTGGTGAAGGACGAGGCCGTGCTGGTGGCGGCGTACGACGATGCGCAGGGGGTTACGGCCGAGTTCAACAAGAACGTACTGGCCGTCATCGACCGGGAGTTGGGGGCGGACTTCCACACCGCCGACTTCGCGCACGTGGCGGTGTGGAATCGGGAGCGGGAGTGGATCGAGATGCGGTTGCGGGCCCGGTCGCAGCTGCTGGTGAAGGTCCGGGCGCTGGATCTGGAGGTGCCCTTCGCTGCGGGTGAGGAGATCCTGACGGAGATCTCCGCGAAGTTCCGTCAGGAAGGCGTACGGAGGGAACTGGCTGCGGCTGGGCTGGAGTTGACCCAGTGGTGGACCGACGCGGCCGGGCGCTTCGCGCTGTCCCTGTCGGTCGTGGACGGTGCGGGCGGCTCGCCGCACACGGCCGCCTGAGCCGCGGCCGCGAGGTCCCGCCGGTCGGCGTGGCGCCCCGGCGGGATCCGCGGCAGCAGCCGGACCTCGGCCCGTATCCCGCGGGCCCGGGCGATCCGCCACAGCGAGGCGGTCAGCGGATCGTCCCCGACGAAGGCGGGCGCCCCGGCGAGGCGGCCGCAGCCCGGCCCGTCCCCGTACGGCCCGTCCCCGTCGGCGCCGCCCCCGCCCCCGTCCAGCCGGTACGCGAGCCGTACGGGCTGTACGGGGACCCGCGCGTCCAGCGCCGACTGGAAGGCGGCCCGCCGGAAGGTCCCCTGGGCGCGCCCGCACCAGGTGGAGCCCTCGGGGTAGACGGTGATCCGGTCGCCGTCCAGCAGCGCGCGGGTGAGGGTCTCGACGGTGGCGGGCAGGGCCCGGATCCGGTCGCGTTCGATGAAGAGGGTCCCGGCCCGCCCGGCGAGCCGCCCGAGCACCGGCCAGCCGCGGATGTCGCTCTTGGCCAGCATCCGGCAGGGCAGCACGGCGGCGACGAGCGGGATGTCGAGCCAGGAGATGTGGTTGGCGACGATCAGGCGGGCGCCGTCCGGCCCGGGGCTCCCGTGCACGGTGATCCGTATCCCGAAGGCGCCCAGCAGCGCGGCGGCCCAGGCCCGTACCACGGCGTGCCGGGGGCGTCGGGGCAGGAGCCGGACGGGCGGGGCGCCCAGGATCCCGAGCAGGATCAGGGCGACGGCGGCGGTGAGCCGGAGCACCGCGCGCGGTACGCCCGCCGTGCGCCCCTCGTGGCCGGTGCAGGCCTCGGGGGTGCAGGGCGAGGTGGGCAGCCAGGTGCTCATGCGCCCGGGACGAGCGAGAGGAAGTGCTTGAGGTAGCGCGGGTTGGTGCGGCGCAGGGAGAGCAGGACGTACAGGTCGGCGCAGCCGAACTCGGCGTCGAGGGCGGGCTCCCCGCAGACCCAGGCGCCCAGGCGCAGGTACCCGCGCAGCAGCGGGGGCAGCTCCATGCGGTCGGGGAAGGTGATGCCCTCGGGGCTCCAGGGGAGGTGCGGGGTGACACGGTACTCGGCGGGGGCGAGGCTGCGGGTGAGGACGTTCTCGCGGGTGGCGGCCGCGAGGACACCTCCGTCGGCGAGCGGTATCGAGCAGCAGCCCGCGAGCCAGTTGTGTCCGGAGCGGTCCATGTAGCGGGCGAGGCCGGCCCAGATCAGGGCGATGACGGCGCCGTTGCGGTGGTCGGGGTGGACGCAGGAACGGCCGACCTCGACGAGGTCGGGGCGGATCGGGGCGAGGGCGGAGATGTCGAACTCGCCCTCGGAGTAGAGCCGTCCGGCGACGGCGGCGCGCTCGGGGGGCAGGATCCGGTAGGTGCCGACGACCTGCTCGGTCTCCTCGTCGAGGACGAGGAGGTGGTCGCAGTACGCGTCGAAGGCGTCGGAGTCGAGGCCGGGCTCGGGTCCGTCGAGGCGTGCGCCGAGCTCGCCGGCGAAGACCTGGTGGCGCAGTCGCTGGGCGGCGCGGACCTCGTCCTCGTCGCGGGCCAGCCGCACGGCGTAGCGGGGAGCCGGGGCGGTGGCGCCGGACGCGGAGGAGGAGAGGGACGCGGAGGAGAGGGACGGGGAGGCGGAAGAGGCGGTGACGATGGCCTGAACCGGCCGCAGGGGGGATTCTGCGGCCGGCGACAGGGGGGCGATGGTCATGACGGCTCCTGATCCGGGCACGGAGTGCCGGGCCAGCAGGTGTGCGGCCCGGCTCCTTTACTTCTTCCGTGACTGGCTGGATTCGACATGGCCGCTTTGCGGCCCTCGGATGTGCGGACGCTGAACTCGGCGGACGCCCCGGCGGGCCGTGGAGGTCAGCGGTCGGCGCTGAGGACCGCGCTGATCGTGTCCGAGGCCGTCTGTGCGGCCTGCTTGGGGTCCTGGCCGGTGAGCACGGCCGTCATGAACGGCTTGATCGGGTTCTTGGCCTCGACCTCGGCCCAGCGGGCGGACTTCGGGGTGGCCCGGCCCTGGGCGGCGCCGGGGGCCATGATGGCGGCGCCCTCGTTGCCCTCGACGACGTGCGCGAGGGTGGTCTTGTTCGGTACGTAGCTCATCGTGCGGGCGAGCTCGGTCTGCCACCGCTCGCTGACCAGGGCCGTGATCAGGTTGACGGCGCTCTTCCGCTGCTTCGTCCGCGCGGGGATGATCAGGTCGGAGCCGCCGGTGAAGACGGAGCCGACCTTCTCGGAGGTCTTGCCGGGTATCGGGAAGAAGCCGAGCTTGCCCTTGAGGTCGGGGTTGGCGGCCTCGATCGCGGCGGCCTGGCCGGGCGGGGCGATGATCTGCGCGGTCCGGCCGCGGGCGAAGACCTCGGACTGCGGGGGCGTCTCCTCGTCGGCGTCCTTGGGGCCGTTGCCCAGGGCCTGGAGCTGCCGGTAGAACTCCATGCCCGCCAGGGCCTTCTCGTCGTCGAGGGTGCCGACCCACTGGCCGCTGGTCTCGACGGCGAGTTCGCCGCCCTCGTCCCAGACGAAGCCGGCGAGGACGTACCAGTTCTGCCCGGCGAGGTAGATGCCCTGCTGGTCGCCCTTGTCGAGCTTCTGGGTGGCCTGGATCCACTCCGCGCGGTTCTTGGGCGTGGTCTTGATCCCGGCGTTCGCGAAGAGTTCCTTGTTGTAGATCACCACGCGGTTGGCGGCGTACCAAGGGATGCCGTACTGGGCCCCGTTGACACTGCCGGGGTCGGCGAGCCCCTTGAGCCAGTCCTTGCTGCCCCACTCGCGCAGGCCTTCGAGGGTGAGTTCCTCGATGCCGCCGGTCTCGACGTACTGGGCGACCTGGGTGTTGCCCACCTCGATGACGTCGGCGCCTTCCCTGGCCGTCCCGCTCAGGACGGCGTTGACCTTGTCGCCGATCCCCGTCCACTCCTGGATCTTCACGTCGAGGTCGACGCCCGGGTGCTCCTTCTCGAACGATGCGGTGAACCTCGTGACGAAGTCCTCCGAGGCGCTGCCCTTCATCAGCCAGAGGGTCACCTTCTGCGGTCCACCGGCCGAGCCTGCCAGCTGGCTGCAGCCCGTGAGGGCGGTCGCGGCCGCAAGGGCGGTACACACGGCGATGAAGCGCATCTTCACGAGGGTCACCTTCTGGGGTTCGATCTCAGATGGCTTGAAATTGGCATAGACCAATGGGGCGGTCAAGACCCTTTCACTCGGGATTGCTGTCCCAAAGTTCGCGGACCAGGACTTACTGGGGCACCTTGGAACAAGGCAAAAGCCACCCAGCGTCGGGAGACCTCCATGTCCAATCACACGTACCGGGTCACCGAGATCGTCGGCACCTCCCACGAGGGCATCGATCAGGCCATCCGCAACGGCGTCGCCCGGGCGGGCGAAACGCTCCACAACCTTGATTGGCTTGAGGTGACCCAGATCCGCGGGCACATCGAGAACGGCGAGATCGCGCACTTCCAGGTCGGCCTGAAGGTCGGATTCCGCCTAGACGGCGAAGCCTGAGGCGGACCCGGCCGGACCGGGGGCCTCAGGTACGGCCCTCACCCTCCTGGGCGGTCTTGAGCTCCGGCGCGTCCGCCGCCCAGTCCGCAAGGACCACCCGGAAGCCGGCCGCCCTGGCCGCCTCGCACACCAGCTCGTCGTCGTCCACGAGCATCCGCACCTCCCGGCCCCGGGAGATCCGCTTCAGCACCTCCAGCTTCGTGGTCCGGGCAGGCCGCCGGTCCTGGTTGCCGCGCATCAACAGCCGACCCTCCGGCAGCCCGTGCCGGGTCAGCCATTCGGCCGTGTCCGCGCGGCACCGCTCCGGACGGCCGGTCAGGTACACGACCTCGCAGTCGGCGGCGCTCGCCACGGCCAGGGCGATCCCGCGGGCCAGCGGCGGATCGGACGGGGCCGCGCCGAAGAAGCCCTCCCAGTCGCGGGGCCGGCGCTCCAGGAAGTGCTGGCGGTGGTCGGTGTCGGACAGGGTGTTGTCGATGTCGAAGACGGCCAGCGGCCGACGGCTGTTGATCTCGCTCATGGCCCCCAGCGTAGGCGCGGGAATCACCACGGCTTCGGGGCGTTGAGGACTGTGTGATCCCGAAACTCTCGATACTCGACCGGTCCCGCACCCGCGAGGGCCACCCGGCCGCGCAGGCCCTGCGCGACACCGTGGAGCTGGCCCGCAGGGCGGAGGAGCTCGGCTACCACCGCTTCTGGGTGTCGGAACACCACAGCGTGCCCGGAGTCGCGGGCTCCGCGCCGACCGTGCTGGCCGCCGCCGTCGCCGGAGCGACCCGGCGGATCCGCGTCGGCACCGGCGGGGTGATGCTGCCCAACCACCAGCCGCTGGTGGTCGCGGAGCAGTTCGGGGTCCTGGAATCGCTGTACCCCGGACGGATCGACATGGGGCTCGGCCGCTCCGTCGGCTTCACCGGCGGGATCCGGCGCGCCCTGGGCCGCGACACGGGCGACGCCGACCGCTTCGAGGAGCAGTTGGCGGAGCTGCTGGGCTGGCTCGACGGCACCCAGCGGGCGCACCCCGAGGTGCACGCCCGGCCCGCCGAGGGGTTGCGGATCCCGGCCTACGTGCTGGCCACCGGTGAGGGGGCCGGGATCGCGGCGCGCGCCGGGCTGCCGCTGGTGGTGGGCGATCTGCGGGCCCGCGCCCGGGTGGCGGAGATCGTCGAGCGCTACCGCAAGGAGTTCCGGCCCTCCGTCGCGGGACCGGAGCCGTACGTCGTCGTCTCCGGGACGGTCGCGGTCGCCGCCACCGCCGAGGCCGCCCGGCGGATGCTGGTCCCCGAGGCCTGGTCCCTCGCGCATTCCCGCACCCGGGGCACCTTCCCGCCGCTGCGCCCCGCCGAGGAGGTCGAGGCCCTGGCCATGACCCCCAAGGAGCGGGAGCTGTACGAGGGCGCCCTCGCCGGGCACGTCCACGGTACGCAGGAGCAGGTCGCGGCGGCGCTGTCGGAGATCGCGGAGCTGACCGGGGCGGACGAGCTCCTGGTCACCACCTCCACGTACGACCGCACGGCCCTGCTGGAGTCCTACGAGGGGCTCGCCCGCGTCGCCGGGCTCGGAGCGCCCTAAACTAGGACGAATGCACGAGTCCACGCACGATGCTCCAGCCGGCCCCACCCCTCCCGCAGGTCCCGCCGGCACCGCAGGAACCACCGGCACCGCCGCGCACGACCCGTACGTACGGGTCCGCGGCGCCCGGGAGCACAATCTGCGCGGGGTCGACGTGGACATCCCGCGCGACGCGCTGACCGTGTTCACCGGGGTCTCCGGTTCGGGCAAGAGCTCGCTCGCCTTCGGCACCCTGTACGCCGAGGCCCAGCGCCGGTACTTCGAGTCAGTGGCGCCGTACGCCCGCCGCCTGATCCACCAGGTCGGCGCGCCGAAGGTGGACTCCATCACCGGGCTGCCGCCCGCCGTCTCGCTGGAGCAGCGGCGCTCCTCCCCCGGCTCGCGCTCCTCGGTCGGGACGGTGACCCTGCTGTCCAACTCCCTGCGGATGCTGTTCTCGCGGGCCGGCACCTACCCTCCGGGGGCCGAGCGGCTGGACTCGGACGCCTTCTCCCCCAACACCGCGGCCGGTGCCTGCCCTTCCTGTCACGGGCTCGGCCGGATCCACCGCACCAGCGAGGAACTCCTCGTCCCCGACCCCGGCCTGTCGATCCGTCAAGGGGCCATCGCCGCCTGGCCGGGAGCCTGGCAGGGCAAGAACCTGCGGGACATCCTGGAGACGCTCGGCCACGACGTGGACGCGCCCTGGCGGGAGCTGCCCGCCGAGGAACGGGAGTGGATCCTGTTCACCGAGGAGCAGCCGGTCGTGACGGTCCATCCCGTGCGGGAGGCCGACCGGATCCAACGGCCCTACCAGGGCACGTACATGAGCGCCCACCGCTATGTGATGCGGACGTTCTCGGACAGCAAGAGCGCCACCCTGCGGGCCCGCGCCGAGAAGTTCCTCACCGATTCCCCGTGCCCGGTGTGCGAGGGCCGGCGGCTGCGCCCGGAGGCACTGGCGGTGACCTTCGCGGGCCGCACCATCGCGGAGCTGGCGGCGCTTCCGCTGACCGCACTGGACACCGTACTGGCGGGCTCGGGCGCGGACGTGCCCGGCGGGGACGAGGCCGCCCGGGTGCTCGGCGAGGACCTGCGGGCGCGGATCGCCCCCGTCACGGAGCTCGGGCTCGGCTACCTGAGCCTGGACCGCACGGCGCCCAGCCTGTCGGCGGGAGAGCTGCAGCGGCTGCGGCTGGCGACGCATCTGCGGTCGGGGCTGTTCGGGGTGGTGTACGTGCTCGACGAGCCGTCGGCGGGGCTGCACCCGGCCGACACCGAGGCACTGCTCGGCGTACTGGACCGGCTCAAGGCCGCGGGGAACACCGTGTTCGTCGTGGAACACCACCTGGACGTCGTGCGGCACGCCGACTGGCTGGTGGACGTCGGGCCGCTCGCCGGGGAGCACGGCGGACGGGTGCTGCACAGCGGGCCGCCGCAGGACCTGGCCGGGGTCGCGGGGTCGGCGACGGCTCGCCACCTGTTCGCGGAGCGCGAGCGCGGGCAGGGGGGCGGGGCGGTAGTTCGGACGGCGACCGGGGTCGTACGGCTCAGCGGTGTCGACCGGCACAACCTCCGTGACGTTTCGGCGGAGTTCCCGCTCGGCGTGTTCACGGCGGTGACGGGGGTTTCGGGTTCGGGCAAGTCCACGCTGGTGGGGCAGGTGCTCGCGCGGGAGGTCGCCGAGCGGCTGACGGACCCCGGGTTCCCCGTACGGCGGCTGGTGGAGGTGGACCAGAAGCCGATCGGCCGTACCCCCCGCTCGAACCTGGCCACGTACACGGGGCTGTTCGACGTGGTCCGCAAACTCTTCACCGCGGCGCCGGAGTCGAAGGCGCGCGGCTGGAAGGCGGGCCGGTTCTCCTTCAACGTGCCGGGCGGCCGGTGCGAGACCTGCCAGGGCGAGGGCTTCGTCTCGGTGGAGCTGATGTTCCTGCCCAGTACGTACGCCCCCTGCCCCGAGTGCGCGGGCGCCCGGTACAACTCCGAGACCCTCCAGGTCCGTTACGCGGGGCTGAACATCGCCGAGGTCCTCGGGCTGACGGTGGAGTCGGCGGCGGCCTTCTTCGCCGAGGTCCCGGCGGCGGCGCGGAGCCTGCGCGCGCTGGAGGAGATCGGCCTGGGGTACCTGCGGCTCGGCCAGCCGGCGACGGAGCTGTCGGGCGGCGAGGCACAGCGCATCAAGCTGGCGACGGAGCTCCAGAGGCTGCGCCGCGACCACACCCTGTACCTGCTGGACGAGCCGACGACCGGGCTCCACCCGGCCGATGTGCAGGTGCTGCTGAGGCAGTTGCACGGGCTGGTGGACGCCGGGCACTCGGTGGTGGTCGTGGAGCACGACATGGCGGTGGTGGCGGGCGCGGACTGGGTCGTGGACCTGGGCCCGGGCGGTGGCGCGGACGGCGGCCGCGTGGTCGCGGCGGGCACCCCGGCCGAAGTGGCCCGCACCCCCGACAGTCGTACGGCGGGCCACTTGGCGCGTGCGGTCGCCTCCCTCAACGGCGGGTCGGGGAGTGGCGGTTCCCGGAACGGTGCGTCGCTTCAGGCGGCAGGCTTGGCGAAGCTGCCGTAGCCCTGCCAGTCGAGCACCACGCACTGCTCGTCGCCGAGTACCCAGGCGTCGTGTCCGGGGTCGATCTGGATGAAGTCCCCGGTCTGTATCTCGGCGCTCTCGCCGTCGTCCATGACGATCTTCATCCGGCCGCTGATGATGTAGCCCACGTGGGCGGCCTGGCAGCTGTCGGTCCCGGCGATGGGCTTGATGTGCTTCGACCACTGCCAGCCCGGCTCGAACACGGCCCGGCCCACCGGTCCGTGGGCAGTGTCCACGAGGTCGAGCTTGCCCTTGCCGTCTTCGAACGGACGTGTCTCATCCGCGGAATCGAAGGGCTTGCGCACGATTCCAGCCATGATCGTCTACCTCCCGGGCACACTGCCTGCCCCGAGTCCACTTCTCAGCGTACGCCGATACCGCCCGGTCGCCCTGCTCACGCGTCGCCCGGCAGCAGGTGCTGCGGTACCTCGCGGAAACTCCACGTTCCCCGTTGCCGGGTGAACATCCACACCAGGTCGTAGCGGTCGGGCCAGGTGGCGGGCACGCCGAGGACCCCCTGCGCGCCCAGGGCCCCGATCAGGCGGGGGATGCCGGTGTGCTCCCAGCAGACGAGTACGGGCATGGAGGCGGCGAGCACGGCCCGGCCGAGCGCCGGTTCGGCGCCGACGGCGAACTCGGCACGGACCGGCGTGCCCAGCGCCGCGGCCAGCACCTCCACGGTCTGGCGGCACCGGGCGGGCGCGCCCGCCTTGCCTCCGGCGGCGAAGACGGCCCCGGGGCGGGGCAGTGCGGCGCCGCGGGCCGGCGGGAAGAGGGCGGGGAGTTCCTGGGCCCGGCGGCGGCCCCGGCCGGCCAGGAACCCTGGGTCCTCGTTGCCCTCGTCGTCCTCCCCGATGTCCCCGGCGTACGGCTTCTCGGCGTGCCGGATCACCATGACCAGGGCGTCCTTGGCGGCCGCCGGGCCGGGGGCCGGGCTGCGAGGGTGCTCCTGCGCGGCGCAGCCGGCCGCCGCGAGCGGGGCCAGGGCGGCTGCCAGCACGGTACGGCGTCGCGGTCCGCGCTCGGCGGGGGCATGTGGCATGGGCCCACTGTCGCCCGCGCCCCGGTCACCGCCTGGGACGGCGCGGCGTACCGCCGGCACGAGCGCCCGGTCGGCCCATACGGTCGGCCCGTACGGTCATCCGGTCGGACCACGGCGCGCCGCGCGACCCGGGCGGGCTGCGGCTCAGCCCTTGCGGACCGCCCTCAGCCACTCCTTGTTCATGGCGGCGATGGACGGGAGCGGGATCCCCTTGGGGCAGGCCGTGGCGCACTCCCCCGTGAGCGTGCAGCCGCCGAAGCCCTCGGCGTCCATGGTCGCCACCATGTCCAGGACCCGGGTCTCCCGCTCGGGTGAGCCCTGCGGGAGTGCGCCCAGGTGGTTGACCTTGGCCGAGGTGAAGAGCATGGCCGAGCCATTGGGGCAGGCCGCCACACAGGCTCCGCAGCCGATGCACTCGGCGTGCTCGAAGGCGCGGTCGGCATCGGCCTTGGGCACGGCGGTGGCGTGCGCCTCGGGGGCCGAGCCGGTCGGGGCGGTGATGTAGCCGCCGGCCTGGATGATGCGGTCGAAGGCTCCCCGGTCCACCACGAGGTCCTTGACCACGGGGAAGGCGGCTGCCCGCCAGGGTTCGACGTCGATGGTGTCGCCGTCGGCGAAGGAGCGCATGTGGAGCTGGCAGGTGGTGGTGCGCTCCGGGCCGTGGGCATCGCCGTTGATGACGAGGCTGCACGCGCCGCAGATGCCCTCGCGGCAGTCGTGGTCGAAGGCGACCGGGTCCTCGCCGCGCAGGATGAGGTCCTCGTTGAGGGTGTCGAGCATCTCCAGGAAGGACATGTCCTTCGAGATGCCGTCGACCTCGTACGAGGCCATCGTGCCGGGGGCGTCGGCGCTCTGCTGGCGCCAGACGCGCAGGTTGAGCTTCATGCGTAGCTCCGCTGGGTGGGGTGGACGTACTCGAAGACGAGGTCTTCCTTGTGCAGGACGGGGGCGGCGCCGGTGCGGACGAACTCCCAGGCCGCGGCGTAGGAGAACTCCCCGTCGCGCCGCTCGGCCTCGCCCTCCGGGGTCTGGGACTCCTCACGGAAGTGACCGCCGCAGGACTCGGCGCGGTGGAGTGCGTCGAGGCACATCAGCTCGGCGAGTTCGAGGTAGTCGACGATGCGGTTGGCCTTCTCCAGCGACTGGTTGAACTCCTCGCCGGTGCCGGGGACCTTGATGCGCCGCCAGAACTCCTCCCTGATCTCGGGGATCCGGTCGAGGGCCTTGCGCAGTCCCTCCTCGGTGCGGGCCATGCCGCAGTACTCCCACATGAGTTCGCCGATCTCGCGGTGGAAGGAGTCGGGGGTGCGGTCGCCGTCGACGGCGAGGAGCCTGTCGAGCCGCTCGCGGGTCTCCCCTACGGCCGCCAGCGCCTCGGGGTGGGTGTCGTCGACGGCTTCGCGGTGCGGGTGGCGCGCCAGGTAGTCGTTGATGGTCGAGGGGAGGACGAAGTAGCCGTCGCCGAGGCCCTGCATGAGGGCGGAGGCGCCGAGGCGGTTGGCGCCGTGGTCGGAGAAGTTGGCCTCGCCGATCGCGAAGAGTCCGGGGACGGTGGTGTGGAGGTCGTAGTCGACCCACAGGCCGCCCATCGTGTAGTGCACGGCGGGATAGATCCGCATGGGGACCTCGTACGGGTTCTCCGCGGTGATCCGCTCGTACATCTCGAAGAGGTTGCCGTACTTCTCCGCGACCTGGTCCCTGCCCATGCGGCGGATGGCGTCGGCGAAGTCGAGGTAGACGCCCTGGCCGCCGGGGCCCACGCCGCGGCCCTCGTCGCAGACGTTCTTGGCGGCGCGGGAGGCGATGTCGCGGGGCACGAGGTTGCCGAAGGAGGGGTAGATCCGCTCCAGGTAGTAGTCGCGCTCCGCTTCGGGGATCTCGGCGGCGGGGCGGGTGTCGCCCTTGGCCTTGGGGACCCAGATGCGGCCGTCGTTGCGCAGGGACTCGCTCATCAGGGTGAGCTTGGACTGGTGGTCGCCGGTGCGCGGGATGCAGGTGGGGTGGATCTGGGTGAAGCAGGGGTTGGCGAAGTACGCGCCGCGCCGGTGCGCCCGCCAGACGGCGGTCGCGTTGGAGTTCATGGCGTTGGTGGAGAGGTAGAAGACGTTGCCGTAGCCGCCGCTGGCGAGGACGACGGCGTCGGCGTAGTGGGTGTCGATCCGGCCGGTGACCAGGTCGCGGGCGACGATGCCGCGGGCCACTCCGTCGACGGTGATCAGGTCGAGCATCTCGGTGCGGGCGTGCATCTCGACGTTGCCGGCGGCGATCTGGCGGGAGAGTGCCTGGTAGGCGCCGAGGAGGAGCTGCTGGCCGGTCTGGCCGCGGGCGTAGAAGGTGCGGGAGACCTGTACGCCGCCGAAGGAGCGGGTGTCGAGGAGGCCGCCGTACTCGCGGGCGAAGGGCACGCCCTGGGCGACGCACTGGTCGATGATCTCCACGGAGATCTGGGCGAGGCGGTGGACGTTGGACTCGCGGGCGCGGAAGTCCCCGCCCTTGACGGTGTCGTAGAAGAGGCGGTGCACGGAGTCGCCGTCGTTGCGGTAGTTCTTGGCGGCGTTGATTCCGCCCTGCGCGGCGATGGAGTGGGCCCGGCGCGGGGAGTCGGAGAAGCAGAACTGGACGACGTGGTAGCCCTGTTCGGCGAGGGTGGCCCCGGCGGCGGCGCCGGCCAGGCCGGTACCGACGACGATGATCCGGTGCTTGCGGCGGTTGGCGGGGTTGACGAGCTTGGCCTCGAAGCGGCGGCGGTCCCACCGCTCGGCGATCGGGCCCGAGGGGGCCTTGGTGTCGGCGATCGGCTCGCCGGTGGTGTAGGCCGTGTAGTCGGCGTGGTCGGTGTATGTGCTCATGTCAGCTCACCACTCCGGTCATGACGGCGACGGGGACGGACGTGAAGCCCGCGAAGAGGACGAGGGCGAGTGCGTTGGCGAGGAACTTCAGAGTCCGGTCGCGTCGGGCACTGCCCTGGCCGAGGGTCTGGGCGGCGCTCCAGAAGCCGTGGCGGACGTGCAGCCCGAGGGCGGCCATCGCGACGAGGTAGATGGCGTTGCCGTACCAGGTGGAGAAGGTGGCGAGGACGTTCTCGTACGGGTGGCCGGCCCAGGCGCGCTCGTTGACGGTGAGCGTGGTGAGGTCGAGCAGGTGCCACACGATGAACAGGGCGAGGATGATGCCGCCCCAGCGCATGGTGCGCGTCGCGTAGCTCGCGCGGCGCCGCTTGTGGGCGTACTTCACCGGGCGTGCCTTGATGTCGCGGCGGCTGAGCTGGTAGGCGCAGACCCCGTGGGCGATGACGGCGGCGACCAGGACCACGCGGAAGATCCACAGGGCCCACTCGTGGTGCAGGAAGGGCGAGCCGAGGGTGCGCAGCCAGTGGGCGTAGCCGTTGAACTCCTCAGGGCCGAAGAAGATCTTCAGGTTGCCGAGCATGTGCACGACGAGGTAGCCGAGCATGACCAGTCCGGAGACGGCCATCACGGACTTCTTGCCGACGGAGGAGTCCCAGAGTGTGCGGGTGCTGGACGGCCGTCGATCCGTCCGCGTTGCCAGTGCCATGCCGACGACGGTAAGGACCAAGGTCCTGAAAGGTCCAAGACATGATGGGGCTGATCTCGATAGGCATTGGCTATGTAGGGGGCTAGCCTGGGACCATGCAGTTCCAGCAGCTGGTGTACTTCGTGGCCGTGGCCGAGACCCGGCACTTCACGCGCGCGGCGGAGCGGGAGCACGTGGCCCAGCCTTCGCTCTCGCAGCAGATCAAGGCGCTCGAACGGGAGCTGGGCGCTGAGCTCTTCAGCCGGGCGCGCGGCAACATCACGCTCACCGACGCGGGCGAGGCCCTGCTGCCGCTGGCCCGGCGGATCCTGGCGGACGCGGACACCGCAAGGCTGGAGGTGCAGGAGCTGGCGCAGCTGCGGCGCGGCCGGGTCCGGCTGGGCGCGACGCCGAGTGTGTGCACCGGTCTGCTGCCGGGCGTGCTGCACGCCTTCCATTCCGCGCACCCGGGGATCGAGCTGCTGATCGAGGAGAGCGGTTCGCTGGATCTCGTACGGGAGCTGGCGCGCGGGGCCCTGGACCTCGCGCTGATCGCGCTGCCGCTGCCGCCCTCAGCGCCGGCGCTGACCACGGTGGAACTGCTGACGGAGGACCTGGTGGTCGTCTCGTCGGCGGCGCTCCCGCCCCCGGCGGGCGGCGGGGCGCTGACGGTGTCGGCGCTGCGGGACGAGCCGATGGTGATGTTCCGCCACGGCTACGACCTGCGGGACCTCACCGTGGCCGCCTGCCGGGCCGAGGGGTTCGAGCCGGTGTTCACGGTGGAGGGCGGTGAGATGGACGCGGTACTGGGCTTCGTACGGGCGGGACTCGGCATCGCGGTGGTGCCGGCCATGGTGGTGGACCACGCCGGCCCCGGTCTGCGGGCCACCTCCCTGGCCGGCTCCCCCCTGCGGCGCACCATCGCCCTGGCGCACCGCACGGACGTGGCTCCGCCGCGCGCGGCCCGTGAGCTGAAGCGCATGCTGGTGGGCTGACCGGACCCCTTCGGACCCCCCGGACCCCGGGGGCGCCTCCGGTCGCGGCTCTAGGGACGTATGGACAGGGTCCGGCCGAGCCCGTCGGCCAGCATGCCGAAGGCCAGGTCGGCGTCGGCCACGGCGGCCGGGTGGGCCTCGTCGGAGCTCTGGCCGGATTCGATGCGGCGCCAGTTCTCCCAGCCCAGCTCATGGCGGACATCGATCAGTTGCCGGGCGGCGAGCCGCGCTACGAGCGGCGGGGCCGACTCCGCTTCGAGTACGGCGGCGAGCAGCTCCACCTCCCGGGCCGTGTAGTGGGCCATCCGCGATCCGAGGCTGGGGGTGGTGTGGAGCAGCCGCTCGAAGGCCAGGACCTGCGGGTGGTCGCAGATCCCGGTGATGGCGTCGCGCTCGCCGAGGGCCCCGATGAAGTGCGCGTGGAGCGCGGCCACCGGGCCCTGCCCCGCGGGCCGGTCGCGCACGATGCGCGCCGCCTCGTCCTGGTGGTCGGCGAACCGGTCCAGGACCAGGTCCTCCTTGCTCGGGAAGTACCGGAACAGGGTGGGCTTGGAGACCTCGGCCGCCGCGGCGACGTCCGCCACGGAGACGGCATCGAAGCCCCGCTCCAGGAACAGCTCCAGCGCCGTGGCCGCCAATTGGCGGCGCGTGCGGAGCTTCTTGCTCTCTCGCAGACCCGTCTTGTGGTCCGTGTGCACCGTGTCCATGCGTCCACCGTACCACGGATGCGTGACCAGGTTATTTTTTTAACCGGGTTGCTTTTTTTCGATGAAGCCGCTTTCCTTGAGTCATCGACGATGAGACGAAGAGAGGACCTCCGATGACCGACGGACAGACCGACGTGCGGACCGACGTACTGATCGTGGGCTCCGGCCCGACCGGACTCACCCTGGCCTGCGACCTCGCCCTCCGAGGCGTCGCCGTCCGCGTCCTCGACGCGCGCGCCGCCCCGCACCGCGAATCCCGGGGCAAAGGACTCACCCCGGGCAGCCTGGAGGCCTTCGCCCGGCTCGGCGCCGACGGGCCGATGGCCGCCGTCGGCACTCGCGGGGTGGTCCTGCGCAAGTACTTCGACGGAGCCCCCGTCCAGGACACACCGTCGGGTGACGGCCTCCTCATCGGCCAGTGGCAGGTGGAGGAGGTCCTCCGCGCCCGGCTCGCCGACCTCGGCGTCCGGGTCGAGTACCGGGCCCGGGTCACCGGCATCAGCCAGGACGCGGGCGGGGTCGGCGTCCGGCTGGCGGACGGCCGCCTGATCCGCGCCGGGTACGTCGCCGGATGCGACGGCGGCCGCAGTACGACCCGCCAACTCCTCGGGATCCCCTTCGAGGGGCACACCGAGGAGGCGGACACGATGGTGCTCGGGGACGTCACGGCGGCGGGGCTGAGCCGGGACCACTGGCACCAGTGGTTCACGTCGGACGGCGGGGGGATCCTGCTCTGCCCGATACCGGGGAGCGAGGTGTTCCAGCTCCAGGCCTCCCCCGAACTGGACGCGCAGGGCCGGCCGATACCGCCCTCGCTGGAGGGCTTCCAGCGGCTCTTCGACCGTCACGCGCGGGTACCGGGGATCCGGCTGGCGGACGCCACCTGGATATCGGCCTGGCGGGTCAATGTCCGGATGGCGGCCCGGATCCGGGAGGGCCGGGTCTTCCTCGCCGGGGACGCGGCGCACGTCCACCCGATAGCCGGCGGGCTCGGCATGAACACCGGCGTCGAGGACGCGGTCGCCCTCGGCCGGACCCTGGCCGCCGCGCTCGCCCGGCCCGCGGATCCCGGCGTACTCGACGGGTACGAGGCGGAGCGCCTGCCCGCGGCGGCCGCGGTGCTGGCCGACACCGCCGAGCGGCACGGGCGGGTCCTGGCCGCGGTGCGCGAGCCGGGCCGGGGGACGGAGGCAGGGCTGGACTGACCCGGCGGGCCGCCGGCCCCGCCCCCACCCCCGGGCTCGCCGGCCTGGCGGGGCCGGGCGGTGCGGCGGGGCCGTCGGTCAGGCGGGGCCGTCGGTCAGGCGGGGCCGTCGGTCAGGCGGTGGGCACGGCGTCCGCGAGCAGGAGGGCGTGTATGCGGTCGGGGGCGCCGGGGCGGGCGTAGTACCAGCCCTGGGCCGTGTCGCAGCCGAGGGCACGGAGCTGGGCCGCCTGGGCGCCCGTCTCCACTCCCTCGACGGTGACGGCGAGTTCGAGGCTGTGGGCCAGGGCGACTATGCCCTCCACGATCTTGACGTCGACCGGGTTGGCGGGCTGCTGCTGCATCCCCTGGGTGAATGAGCGGTCCAGCTTCAGGACGCTGACGGGGAGGCGGCGCAGATTGGCCAGGTTGGAGTAGCCGGTACCGAAGTCGTCGAGGGCGATGTCCACGCCCAGGGCGGCGAGTCGGCGCAGGGGTTCGAGGAGTTCGTCGTCGGCGCCGATCAGGGCCGACTCCGTGACCTCCAGGCACAGTGCGCCGGGGGCCAGGCCGGAGTTCTCCAGGACCGCCACCGTGTCGGCGACCAGGCCGGGGTGGTGGAGCTGGGTCGGCGAGAGGTTCACGTTGATCCGCAGGGCCGAGCCGCCGTGCTGGCGCTGCCACTTCCGGGCCTGGCGGACGGCCTCCTCCAGGACCCAGCGGCCGAGCGGCACGATCAGCCCGGTGCGCTCGGCGAGCGGGATGAAGCGGTCCGGGCCGAGCACCCCGTACTGCGGGTGGGACCAGCGCACCAGCGCCTCAGCACCGTGCACGCTGCCGTCGTGCATGTGCACCAGGGGCTGGTACTCGATGAAGAACTCGCCGCGCTCCAGCGCCGCCGGCAGGGCGTTGGTCAGGCCGTGCCGGGTGATGGCGCGGGCGTCGGCCTCCGCGTCGGCGAACTCGAAGCGGTTGCCGCCGGCCGCCTTGGCCCGGTACATGGTGATGTCGGCGCTGCGCAGGACCTCGGCGGGGGTGCGCTCACGGGCCGGTCCCTCGACGATGCCGATGCTGCCCCGGACCGTCAGCTCCCGGCCCTCCAGCCGGATGGGCGCGGCCAGGGCGGAGAGGATGCGCACCGCGAGCTCGGTGGCCTTCTCCTCGGTGTCGGAGCCGGTGGTCAGTGCGACGAACTCGTCGCCTCCGAGCCGGGCGACGACCTCGCCGGGGCCGGTCGCACAGCTCTGCAGCCGGTCCGCGACCTCCACGAGCAGCCGGTCGCCCGCCGAGTGGCCGAGGCTGTCGTTGACCGCCTTGAAGCCGTCGAGGTCCAGGTAGCACAGGCCGAAGCGGGCACCGCCGGCCCCGCTCAATGCCTTCTCCAGCCGCTCGAAGAACAGCGTCCGGTTGGGCAGCCCGGTCAGGGCGTCATGGGTGGCCTCGTAGCGCAGGCGCAGGTTCAGCAGCCGGCGCTCGGTGGTGTCCTCCATCAGCGCCAGCTGGTACTGCGGAACGCCCTCGGTGTCGCGCAGCAGCGAGACCGTCAGGTTGGTCCACAGCACGGTCCCGTCGTGCCGGTAGTACGGCTTCTCCACCCGGTAGCTCTCGCGTTCGCCGCGCACGAGCTCCTCGTACATCCGCCAGACGTGCGGGTGGTCGTCGGGGTGGCCCCACTCGTTGACGTTGCGGCCCCGGACGTGGCCGTCCATGCCGCCGAACATCTGCATCAGCGCGTCGTTGACCTCCAGGACGTTGCCCTCCAGGTCGGCGATGCCGATCCCGACGGCCGCGCCCTCGAAGACCGCCCGGAAGCGCTCCTCGCTCGCGTGCAGCGCCTGCTGGGCGTCGATGCGGGCGGTGAGCGCGGAGCGGGCGATGGCCTCCTGCTCCCTCAGGGTCCGCTCGCGCAGCGCGCGGGCGAAGCCGGCGGCGATCGCGTGCTGGAGCCGGGCACAGCGGGAGCGGTACTCCTCGGTGCCGTCGACGCCGGGGCCGTCCGGGCCGCAGTAGAGCACCAGGTACGACTCGACGACTCCGAGGGTGCCGGCCAGCGCCTCGGGGTCGGTGCAGTGCACGGCGACGAGTTCGGCCCCGACCCGCTGGGCTACCCCCGCGTCGAAGGGCCGGGCATGCAGGGCCTCGACGAGGGTCCGGGTGAGCGGTACGAGGTGCCGCTCGAACTCGACCCGGGTGAGCGAGGTCGCCGTCACGGGGAAGATCGCCCGCCCCCAGATGGTCGCGAACCGCCCGATCCGGTCCTCGAGGCCACCGCCGTGCGCGGCGGCCTCGGCGGCCTCCGGGGCGGCTGCGCCCCGGGGCCCCGCAGCGCCCGCCGCGGGTGCGGCCGGGCCCGCGGTCTGTGCCGGAAGTCTCACGCCTTGCGTCCCGCTCCGGCGAACCCCGAGAAGGCGTACGGGTCCTCCTGCACTTCGCCGTCCTGTGGGTCCTCGGGGCCGTCGGGCCGCCAGTTGGGCATGGCCACGACGCCGGGTTCGATCAGTTCGAAGCCGTCGAAGAAGCGGGTGATCTGCTCGCCGGTGCGCATGACCAGCGGGTTGCGGATGTCCCGGTAGACGCCCACGGCGCCGCCCGCGACGTCCTCGGAGAGCGGGATGCCCTCGTACGAGGCGTGCGTGAGGATCAGCATGCTTCCGGGGGCCAGCGCGTCGCGCAGCTCGGCGACGAGGGCGTAGGGATCGTCCGCGTCCTCCAGGAAGTGCAGGACGGCGACCAGCATCAGGGCGACGGGGCGGTCGAAGTCGAGCAGCCGGGCGGCCTCGGGCGCGGTCAGGATGTCGCGCGGCTTGCGCAGGTCGGCGGCGACGACGGCGGTGCGGTCGTCGCCGGCCAGGACGGCCTGGCTGTGCGCGACGGCCACCGGGTCGTGGTCGACGTAGACCACGCGGGCCTCGGGGCTGGCGGCCTGGGCGATCTCGTGGACGTTGCCGAAGGTGGGGATGCCGGAGCCGATGTCGAGGAACTGCGTGACGCCCTCGGCGACCGCGTGGCGGACGGCCCTGCGCATGAATGCCCGGTTCGCCTGCATGATCTTGGGCAGGCCCGGCATGAATTCCATGGCCCGACGGGCGGCCTGGCGGTCGACCTCGAAATTGTGGGAGCCGCCCAGGTAGTAATCGTAGATGCGGGACACGCTCGGCACCGATATGTCGATGCCTGGCGGGGCCCAGGCGGGTCGCTCCATCGGGTTCTCCAAGCCGTAGTCCTGCGGTGGTCCGGTCGGGGTCGGACTCCTGTCCGAGCCGAATGTACTGATCATTGCCCAACGGAGCGAGCGAAAGCGGAAATTGGCCATCCGTTCTTCGTCACACACCAAAGGCCTGTACCGCAGCGCGCTCGAAGAATGATCGAAACCGACAAATACCTTTTGGGAATTGGGCGATAGCGGGTCGGATCCCACCCGGAGATGGCTCAAACCTCTACGGTCTGCACTCCACCCGTTCAGGCGAACCGCGACCGTCCCCCGCGTGCACCGGCGCGCGCGGCCCCATGATCCCCGGGTGAACAGAGCCTCTACCAGGCGCCTGCTGGCGGTCCCGGTCCTGCTGTGGGCGGCCCTGGCCGCCACGCCGGCCGTGGCCGATAGCAGCACCTACCCGACGATCGGCGCCGACGAGGTCGCGGCTGCCGTCCGGGCGTACTCGGCCACCGGCGCAGGCGGGCCGGCCGCCGCCCGGGGTGGCGGACATCACGGCGACAGCGGGAACGACGGCCGCGGTCGCGGCCCCCGGCACGGCCACGGACACAGCGACAGCGGAAACGGCGGCCACGGCCATGGGGGCCACGGTCACCCAGGAGGTCATCACGGCGGCCCGCACTGCCCGCCGCCGCCTCCCCCGCCGTGCCCTCCCAAGCCCACCCCGACCCCGACGCCCACCCCCACTCCGACCCCGCCCAAGCCCACGCCCACCCCGCCGCCACCGCCTCCCCCGCCACCGCCTCCGCCCGAGCCGGCGCCGAAGCCACCCGCACCGGCCCCGCCGAAACCCGCTCCCGCCCCGGCCGCGCCCCGCGTGTACCGGGCACCGGCTCCGCCGCCACCACCGCCGCCCACCGCCGCGGTGACGCCTCCGCCCGCGCCGATGAAGCCGGTGGCCCGGCCGACGTACCACTTCGAAGCCCGAAAGCCGGTGGAGCGCCACATCTCACCGGTGACCTTCACCTTGATGACCGCGGTTCCCGCGGTGCTCGCGATCGTCGCGCTGCGCCCGCGCTAGACCCGCCCGGACCGTTACCCATTGGGAGTCATCTTGTCGGAATGGCTCGTCCTGACCATTGCGATGGCCGCGGCGTGCGCCGTGGTGCTGTCCATCACCTTCGTCAACCACCGCCGGATCGGGGAGAACGACGATCCGAGCGAGACCCCGGACGTCATCGAGTACATGACGATGATGATCGGGGTGATCTACGCGATCGTCCTGGGCCTGGCGATCGCAGGCGTCTGGGAAGCCCGCGGCGCCGCCCAGGAGTACGTGCGCCAGGAGGCGCAGGCCCTGCACGAGATCAGCGTCCGCTCCGAGGTCTATCCCGCCGAGGTGCGCAAGAAGATCCGGTCCGACGTGGACGCGTACGTCAGCTACGTCGTGGAGACGGAGTGGAAGGAGATGGCCGAGAACGGCGATCTCACGGACCGCAGCGGGGAGTTGCTGGAGCGCATCCGGCGTGACGTGACGGACTACGAGCCGCAGACCGACCACGAGGGGCAGGCGTACCAGCCGCTGGTGGACCAGGCGGCCGTCGTGGACGACGCGCGCAACGCGCGCGGCCAGAGCGCCGGAGCCACGATGCCGGGCGTGGTGTGGTTCGGGCTGATCGCGGGGGCGCTGGTGACGGTGGGGCTGATCTTCACCCTGCAGATCCGCCGCTCGTTCCGGGAACTGCTGCTGGCGGGTCTCTTCAGCGCGCTCATCGCGTTCCTGCTGTTCCTCATCTGGGACTTCGACGCGCCCTTCGGGCGGGGCATCGCGGCCACCGCAGAGCCGTTCTTCGCACAGTTCCCGCACCTGGGCCTGGAGGACTGACACCGCCGCGACCCGTACGCGGGCCGTACGCCGACGGCCGCGCGCAAACCGGGGACGGGCCTCCCGTCCCCGGTTCGGCCCATCGCCATGCCCCATTCGCCCGTTCCTGATCGCGGGTCACGGCGCCCGCGCCTAGCGTGGCGGACATCGAGGCGCACGACCCCCCACGTGCGGAAACCCGTTCCGCGGCTGCTCCTCGGGGATCCGGAGAATGAACCATGGGTGCGATACGTTCCTCCGCCACCGCCCTGTTGAGCGCAGGCGCCGCAGGCGCCGCCCTCGCGCTCGGCGTCCTCGGTGCTCCCGTCTCGTCGGCCGCCCCGCTGCCCGTCACCTCGTTCGGCTTCGCCATCACCCCCTCGACCGTCGCCCCGGGCGGCCAGGTCGTGCTCTCCGTCACCGGCTGCAACGCCGCCTTCGCCACCGCCTCCTCCGGCGTCTTCGACACCGTGAGCATTCCGCGGGGCCAGACCGTGCGCGTCACGGTGGACCGGGACGCCCGGCGCGGAGCCCTGTACTCCGTCTCCTTCACCTGCAACGGGGAGACCGGTTCGGCCGACCTCACCATCGCGGGCGCCACCAGCAGGCCGACGACGAACTCCACCACCGGGGCACGTACCGGAACGAGCAACGGAACGACCAACGGAACCGGCACCGGCACCGGGGCCTCGCGCGGTGCCACCCTCGGTGTCCGCGGCGGCCTCGGCGGCAGTGTGGCCGGGCTGGACCCCGTGGAGCTCGGCGCGGGCGCCGGGCTCGTCCTCGCCGCCGCGGGCGGTACGACGTACGCCCTGCGCAGGCGCGGCGCCCGCCGCAACCACTGACGCCCACGGACCCACCGCAGCGGCCGCTCCCGCAACCACTCCCGCAACCCCCCGGAAAACCGCCGGTCGCCCCGAGTCCTGGCCAGGACTCGGGG
>NZ_JBFBBA010000016.1:79585-173464 GCF_040682455.1 Streptomyces sp. NPDC051183 | reverse complement strand
ATCCACCGAAGTGGACGGGGTATCAACTTCTGGCGTTGATTTTTGGCACGCTGTTGAGTTCTCAAGGAACGGACGCTTCCTTCGTACTCACCCTCAGTAACACTTACTGGGGCTTTCCTCCGGGCGCTTCCTTCGTTTCCAACTCTACCAGATCATTTCCGCGCCGTTTCCGGCTCTTGGATTTGAATTCGGTGGCCGTTGGGGGCCTTTGCCTTTCGGCGCTCCACCACATTAGCGCTTATCCCTTGCGGCTCATAATCGAGGCGGCGGATTCGAATTCGGGCATGCCGAACAGGACCCCGCCAGGGGTAAGTCGTAGGTAGTGGGTTGGCCGCTCTGGGGGTCTGCTGAGGCAGTGCCCCGTTCAAGCGGCTCGGGCTACGTTAGGCGTCCGCCAGGGCCGAGTCAAGTTGAGCGGCGGCGTGGCGCGTGGGCGCGGTACGGGCTGACCGTCGGGTCGTGGGTGATCCAGTAGCGGTACGGGTGTCCCGCGCCGGCGCCGCCCACTCCGGTGCGGGGGCCGTTGCTCACCTGCTCGGGCGGGGTGGAGGTGCCGGCGAGGAGGGACAAGGGGGAATCCGGGCCCGCGCAGAGGTCCGCGCCGTCCAGGGAACGGTCCACGGCCAGAGCCGTGGCCAGGCGGGCCGGGCCTTTGGCGAGTTCTCGGTCCCCTCTGGCTGAAAGTCGACGTTTGCGGGCCAGGTCGGCGCCCACTGTGATCTCCCCCGCCCGCAGCAGGACCCCGCTCGCGTGGCCCGGCGGACCGCACACCAGGTTGAGGCTGAACCACATGCCGTAGATGAAGTAGACGTACGCGTGTCCGGGCGGACCGAACATCGACGCGTTGCGGGCGGTGCGGCCGCGGTAGGCGTGGGAGCCCGGGTCGGCCTCCCCCTCGTACGCCTCCACCTCCGTGATGCGCAGTTCGAGTGGGCCCTGCTCGGTGCGGCGGACCAGTGTGCGGCCGAGCAGGTCCGGGGCCACGGTGAGGACCGGCCGGTCGAAGAAGGCCCGGGGCAGGGGCGTACGGTCGGGGCGCGCGCTCATCCGGTCGAGCGTAGTGGAACGCGTACACCTGCAACCGGGGCCTAAGGTTCCGCGTTGGTATGGAGTAGTCGCACGAACCTTCAAGGGGAGTCAGAGCATGGGGTTCAAGAAGCTGTTCGCGAGCCTGGGTGCCGGTGGTGCCTCGGTGGACACGGTCATCACCGAGCCGAACGTCGTACCGGGCGGAATCGTCCAGGGCGAGGTCCGGATCCAGGGCGGATCCGTGGAGCAGCAGATCGAGGGGCTGTCCGTCGGGCTGCAGGCACGGGTGGAGGTGGAGGGCGGCGACCAGGAGTACAAGCAGGACGTCGTCTTCACCAAGCAGCGTCTCGGCGGTGCCTTCCAGGTGCAGGCCGGCGCGGTGCACGTGGTGCCGTTCGGGCTGGAGATCCCGTGGGAGACGCCGATCACCCACTTCGGGGGCCGTCACCTGCACGGGATGAACATCGGGGTCAGCACCGAGCTGGAGATCGCGCGCGCGGTGGACGCCGGGGACCTGGACGCGATCAACGTGCACCCGGTGCCGGCGCAGCAGGCGATCCTCGACGCCTTCGTGCAGCTGGGCTTCTCCTTCCGCAGTGCGGACATGGAGCGCGGGCACATCCGGGGGACGCGGCAGACGCTGCCCTTCTACCAGGAGATCGAGTTCCTGCCGCCGTCGCAGTACCGGGGGCTGAACCAGGTCGAGCTGACCTTCGTCTCCGACGGCCGCGAGATGGACGTCGTGCTGGAGATGGACAAGAAGCCGGGTCTGTTCAGCGAGGGCAGCGACACCTACCGCTGCTTCCAGGTGGGCCTGCAGTCGTACCAGGGGACGGACTGGGCGGCGTACCTGAACCAGTGGATCGCCTCCGTCGGTTCGCAGCGCAACTGGTTCTGAGCGTACGGGTGAGGGCCCGTCACATGCGGGCGTAGCCGGTGGTGCTCAACTTCTCGAAGGAGAGGTGGGCGACGGTGGCTCCGCCGGCCGGGAGGGTGTTGGTCTCGCGCAGCGCCTTCAGTTCGTTGTCGGTGAGGGACCGGCGGACGAGGGTGAACTCGTCGAGGGAGCCCTTGAACCGGTCGGCGCCGTCGGGGCGGACTCCGAGGCGTAAGCCGCTCGCGGCGAAGGTGCCGGTGTGCGTGACCGAGCCGGCGGGTGCGGTGGCGCTGCCCTTGGTGACGATGAGGAGGGGCTTGCCCTCCGGGTCCTTGGCGGTCTCGGTGACGCTGAGGGTGAGGGCTCCGTTCTCGCGGCGCAGGACGACGTGGTGGTAGGCGTCCTTCGCGGTGCGGAAGGAGGTGTCGGCGGCGGCGACGAAGGCCGTGCCGTTCTCCGTCTGGAGCAGGGCCGTGATCTTGCGTTCGTCCGGGTCGGCGCGGAGCCACAGCTGGCGCTCGTTGGAGCCCATGCCGTAGGCCCAGCTGATCACGGGGCTGGTGCCCGCGGCGGCCGCGGCGTCGTAGCGGACCCAGGTGGCGAGGGTGAAGTCGCCGGCGCCGAGAGCCTCGGAGCCGGTGAGGGGCAGTTCGACGTGGTCGTCGGTGCCGTCGAGGTTGATGCCGCCGCCGAACCGGCCGCCGGTGCCGGTGATGCTCGCGGTGCCTGCGGGACCGGTGGTGTCCGCGCCGCGTACGTAGGCGTTGTTGCAGTGCGCGGAGTCGTCCGGGGTGGCGGGGCCGTCACCGGTGCGGTTGTACATGTCGTGGCGCTCGGTGGTGCCGTGCTCCATCGACCACCAGACGCGGCCGGGGTCGTCCTTGGGGTAGGAGCCCGTTCCCGAGCCGGACTTGGCGATGGCCGCCACGTCGGTCCCGCTCAGGGCGCGGTGGTACAGGCGGTAGTCGTCCAGTGAGCCGTCGAGGATCTCGGTCGTGCCCGGCCGGGAGCCGAGGCGCAGGCCGAGTGCGGCGGCGCGGCCGGCTGTGAAGGAGCCGGCCAGGCCCTCGCCCTGGGCCGTGCGGACCAGGTCCGGGGTGTCGATCTGGACCTTGAAGGTGCCGGATTCGCGGGTGACGGTGAGCAGGTGCCATTCGTTGTCGCCGAAGGCGGTGCGGCCGGCCACCGTGTCCTTGAGCTCCAGGTACACCTTGCCCCCGTCCGTCTCGGCGAGCGCGTGGAGCCGGTTCTTCGCCGGGTCGGTGCGGACCCAGAGGGAGGGCTGCGGGGCCTGCTCGGTGCCGACGCCGTACGCCCACATCAGGACGGAGCCGGGCGTGGAGGTCGTGGCGGAGTAGCGGAACCAGAGGGTGTGGGTGAAGTCGCCCTCGCCGGTGTCCACGGCCGGGGTGTACGGGACCTCGACGCCCGGGTGGGCCGCGTCGTTCTTGAGCGCGTACTTGCCCATGCGGGCGGGCTTGTCCTTGGCGTCCACGGGGGTGTTGAGGGGGGCTGCGCCCGGGCCGAGGAGGAGGCTCGCGTCGGCGCAGTGGCCGGAGACGTCGTCGACTATGGCCACCTTGGCGGGCGCGGTGACGGGATCGGCCCGGTCGACGACCTGGAAGGCGAGGTGGGCGGTCAGGGCGCTCTCGGCGGTGGTGGGCTTGCCGGTGGCGAGGTTCTTGCGGTCGTCTGCGCCGAGGGCGGTGCGGTAGACGCGGAAGTCGTCGAGGGCGCCCTTGAAGGCGTCGCTGGCCTGGGCGTCGGGCTTGGCGCCGAGGCGGATGCCGTCGTTGCCCTTGTCGGGCGGCGAGGTGAGGGATCCGGCGAAGGCGTCGGCGGCACTGGTGCTCTTGACGGTGCCGGTCTCGTCGGTGAGGGCGAGGGTGGCGGTGTTGCCGGAGCGGACCAGGGCCAGGTGGTACCAGCCCGCGGTCGCGGCGAAGACCTCGGGGGCCGCGAGGGTGAGGGTGGCGGCGCGGCCGCCCTCGCCCTCGACGCGTGCCTTGATCTCCTTGGTCTGGGGGTAGGTGCGGATCCAGACCTGCGGCTTGACCGCGTTGTAGCCGTACGCCCACATCAGTACCCGCGGGGTGGTGCGGGTGTCGGCTCCGTCGTGGCGGAAGTGGAGCGAGTAGGTGACTGCGCCGTCGCGGGGGTTGACGGGATCCGCGTAGGGGACGTCCGCGAAGTCCCCGGTGCCGTCGAGGGCGAGGCCCTGGCGGAACCTGCCGTCGGCGGTGAGGTCCGCGTTGCCGGCCAGGTAGGCGTCGTTGGCCTGGGGGGTGCTGTCGGGAGTGGTGCGGCCGGGCAGCGGGGCGGTCTGCGGGTTGGTGAAGGCGCCCTGGTCCGCCTTCGCCGGGATGCCGATGCCGGCGGCGGTGAACCGCTTGAAGTGGATGTCGGCCGCGGAGAAGGTGTCGCCCCCCTCGTAGACCAGGCCGATCTCACCGCCGGCGAGCTCGGCGAGGTCCGAATACCCGGCCCGGTCCTGGTACTTGGCGCGGTCCTTGTTCAGGCGGCCGCCCGAGGGGGTGGTCCAGGTCTCGCCGCCGTCCTTGGAGTACCGGACCTCCATGAAGTTGCGGTCCTGGGGGTCGCCGGGGGCGGCCGCGAGCAGCAGGTCGCCGGGCTTGTCCACGTAGGTGAGCCGGGGGGCCAGTACGGATGCCTGGATCTGCGGGGAGCTGAAGCTTCCGACGATCTTGTACGGGGAGTGCCGCGCGGGCTGTCCCGGCGCGGGGTCGGTGACGGGCTCCCCGGGGACGAGGCTGGCGCCGCCGTCCTTGCTGAGGGCGCGCAGGCGGTGGGGCTCTTCCTTCGGGCGCTCGTTGCGGGCGGAGACGTAGACCGTGCCGTCGGAGAGTTCGGCCAGGGCCGGTTCCGTGGGCTTGACCAGGTCTTTCTCCAGCGTGTTCTGCGGCTCGGAGACCTTCCAGCTCGCCCCGTGGTCGTCGCTGTAGTAGAAGCCGGTGTGCTCGGTGGTGGCGTTGGGCTCCTCGTAGGCGGCGACCACCAGGCGCCCGGCGTACGCCGGGTTGCGCAGCTGGATGCCGTGCGAGGGGCCGGTGCCGAACCAGCCGGCGGTCTTGCCGCTGAGGCGGGGCAGTTCGGTGGCGGGGCCGAAGGTGAGGCCGTCGTCGGTGCTCTTCTGGACGTACGGGAGGCGGGTGCCGCCGGGGACGGTCGGCTCCGCGGTGGACAGCAGGAAGACGTCCCCGGTCTCCAGGTCGGCGACCGGGGAGGCGTTGCCGTGCGTGTACGGGGCCTCGGGATCGGCGGGGGTGCCGGTGGCGGCCACGGCGGGGGCGCCGGAGAAGACGGTCTTGACGGGTCCCCAGGTGCGGCCGTCGTTGGTGGAGCGGCGGACCACGATGTCCATGGGGCCGCGGTCGGCGCAGGACGGGGAGGTCCGGGCCTCGGCGAAGGCGAGCAGGGCGCCGGTGGCGGTGCGGGTGAGGGTGGGTATCCGGAAACAGCCGTAGCCCGCGGTGCCTGAGCGGAACAGGATCTGCTCGTTGAACGAGGCGGTGGGGGTGGACTGTTCGGTTCCGGCGGCGTGGGCGGCCGGTGCCGCCAGCAGGGTCGCGGCGATCGTCGCCGTGCTGGTCAGCAGGGCGGCGATCGCAGTTGTTGATCTTTGCATTCAGTGACGGTAAGACACGGACAGGGGTGCGCAGGCCCTAGGCTCCGGTGCAGGAGTTTCGGATCATCCCAGGAGGTTTCCGTCGTGTCCGACCTTAAAAGGGCGCCGCTGCCGCACGAGTTCCACCCGGAGGTGCCTTCCTTCACGGTGACCAGCGCGGATCTGGCACCGGGCGGGGAGCTGGCCGCGGCCCAGGTCCTGACCGGCGGGAACGTCTCGCCGCAGCTGCGGTGGGAGGGGTTCCCGGCGGGCACGAAGAGCTTCGCCGTGACGTGCTTCGACCCGGACGCGCCGACGGGCAGCGGGTTCTGGCACTGGGTGCTCTTCGACCTGCCGGTGTCGGTCACGGAGCTGCCGGGCGGTGCGGGCAGCGGGGAGTTCGAGGGACTGCCGGAGGGGGCCGTACACGTACGGAACGACTACGGCACGAGGGATTTCGGCGGAGCGGCTCCTCCGCGCGGGGAGCGCCACCGGTACGTGTTCACCGTGTACGCGGTGGACCGGGAGCAGCTCGGCCCGGACGAGGACTCGTCTCCGGCGGTCGTGGGGTTCCATCTGCGGTTCCACGGCATCGGCCGTGCGCAGCTGATCGGTGAGTACGAGTCCCCCGCGAGCTGATCGCGGCGTTCGCCGTTCTCCGAGCGTTTGCCCGGTCCTGGTCTAAAGACGGCCAGGACCGGGCATTTTTATTGCGTTGTCCCGCGTGGCGCGCGCGGCCAGAGTGGTTCCGGGCCGTGCCGCCAGGGTGGTCGCGGGGCCTGCACACGGGAGGTGGGCGAGATGCGGGACACGTTGGTGCTGAATGCGAGCTTCGAGCCGCTGTCGACGGTGACGCTGAACCGGGCTGTGGTCCTGGTGCTGCAGGACAAGGCCGTGGTCGAACAGTCGCATCCCGAGCTGCGTGTGCGGGCGGCCACCATGGAGTTGCCGATGCCGCGGGTGATCAGGCTCTGCCGGTATGTCCGGGTGCCCTTTCGAAGACATGCTCCCTGGTCGCGGAGGGGGGTGCTGGTCCGGGACCAGCACCGGTGCGCGTACTGCGGGAAGCGCGCGACGACCGTGGACCATGTGCTTCCGCGGGCGCAGGGTGGTGGGGACACCTGGCTGAACACGGTGGCCTCCTGCGCCGAGGACAACCACCGCAAGGCGGCGCGGACGCCGGAGGAGGCGGGCATGCCGTTGCTGCGCAAGCCCTTCGTGCCGTCTCCGGCGGACGCGATGCTGCTGGCCATGGGCGCGGGCGGGCGTGAGGTGCTGCCGGAGTGGCTGGAGCGCTCCGCCTAGTGCCGGCCGACTGGGCGGCGTAGTTCTGCTACGCCGCTCAGCGGAGCAGCAGTTGGACGATCGCGAGGATGCCGACGGTCACGATGACCGCGCGCAGGACGGTCGGCGGGAGGCGGCGGCCCACCTTGGCGCCGATCTGGCCGCCGATGGTGGAACCGACGGCGATCAGGAGGACGGCCGTCCAGTCGAACTCCGCGACGAAGAGGAAGAAGACGGCCGCGATGCCGTTCACTATGGCCGCGACGACGTTCTTGACGGCGTTGATCCGCTGGAGGTCCTCGCGGAGCAGCAGGCCCATCAGGCCGAGGTAGAGCACGCCCTGGGCGGCCCCGAAGTAGCCTCCGTACGCGCTGGAGAGCAGCATGCCGCCCAGCAGGACCGGGCCGCCGTCGGGGTGGCCGGTGTCGCCTCCCGCCGCGTCCTGCCGCTTGCGCAGGGCGGCGGCGAGCCGGGGCTGGAGGACGACGAGCACGAGGGCCAGTCCGATCAGGACGGGCACGATCGTGTCGAAGGAGTCCGACGGCAGCGTGAGGAGCAGCACCGCGCCCGCGAGGCCGCCGAGGAGGGATACGGCGCCGAGTCGCAGGATGCGGGCGCGCTGGCCCCGGAGCTCCTTGCGGTAGCCGATGGCCCCGCTGATGGAACCGGGTACGAGGCCGAGGGTGTTGGAGACGTTGGCGGTGACCGGCGGGAGGCCGGTGGCCAGCAGCACGGGGAACGTGATCAGGGTGCCGGAGCCGACGATGGTGTTGATGGTGCCGGCGCCGATGCCCGCGGCGAAGACCGCCAGTGATTCCCAGATGGACAAGGCCATCCCCTTTGCATGAGTGAGTCGCCTCCCCGCCGTGAAGGTCGAGGGGCCTGACTGATCATGCAGCAGGGACGGGCCGTTCAGTCGATGGGGGGCTGTTCGCGGCGCTCCGCGGCCGCCTTGTCGGAGGCGTTGCCGCCGTCCTTGCCGGTGTTCTGCGGGTTGAAGCCCGAACCGCCGCCCATCGGGCCGAAGTTGCCCATGGCTCCCGAGAGGCCCTTGAGGGCGTCTCCGATCTCGCTGGGCACGATCCAGAGCTTGTTGGCGTCGCCCTCGGCGATCTTCGGGAGCATCTGGAGGTACTGGTAGGCGAGGAGCTTCTGGTCTGCGTCGCCGGCGTGGATGGACTCGAAGACCGTACGGATGGCCTGGGCCTCGCCCTCGGCGCGCAGGGCGGCGGCCTTGGCGTCACCTTCGGCGCGCAGGATGGAGGACTGCTTCTCACCCTCGGCGCGCAGGATCTCGGACTGGCGGACACCCTCGGCCTGGAGGATCGCGGCGCGCTTGTCGCGGTCGGCGCGCATCTGCTTCTCCATCGAGTCCTGGATGGAGGTCGGCGGCTCGATGGCCTTGAGCTCGACGCGGTTGACGCGGATGCCCCACTTGCCGGTGGCCTCGTCGAGGACGCCGCGCAGGGCCGCGTTGATCTCCTCGCGGGAGGTCAGGGTCCGCTCCAGGTCCATGCCGCCGATGATGTTGCGGAGCGTGGTGACGGTGAGCTGCTCGATGGCCTGGATGTAGCTGGCCACTTCGTACGTCGCGGCGCGGGCGTCGGTCACCTGGTAGTAGATGACCGTGTCGATGTTGACCACCAGGTTGTCCTGGGTGATCACCGGCTGCGGCGGGAAGGGGACGACCTGTTCGCGGAGGTCGATGCGGTTGCGGATCGAGTCGATGAACGGGACGACGATGTTGAGGCCCGCGTTGAGGGTGCGGGTGTAGCGGCCGAACCGTTCGACGATGGCGGCGCTGGCCTGCGGGATCACCTGGATCGTCTTGACCAGTGCGATGAAGACCAGGACCACCAGAATGACCAGGACGATGATGATCGATGACATGCGGTTCCCCGTGCCCTTCCGGCTGTCTGTGCTGCCCCGTTGATCGGAGTCTCGCAGACCCCGGGGCCGCGAGTCGGCTGCTTGCTCACATGACGACCGCGGTCGCCCCGTCGATCTCCACCACGTCGACGGACTGGCCGGGTTCGAAACTGGTGTCCGAGTCGAGGGTTCGGGCCGACCAGATCTCGCCGGCGAGCTTGATGCGGCCGCCGCTGCCGTCGACCCGTTCCAGCACGAGGGCGCTTCTGCCCTTCAACGCGTCGACGCCGCTGCGGTGTTGGGGTCTCTGATTGAGGTGCCGGTTGGCGATCGGGCGGACGACCGCGATGAGCGCGACCGACACGACCACGAAGACCAGGACTTGGGCGACCACTCCCCCGCCGAGGGCGGCCGTGACGGAGGCCGCCACCGCGCCGACCGCGAACATGCCGAACTCCGGCATCGTGGTCAGGACGAGGGGGATGCCCAGTCCGACCGCGGCGACGAGCCACCACACCCACGCGTTGATGTCCACATGGTCATGGTAGGTCGGCCGGGCGCGGTCGGGACAGGGTGCGGTCGGGACGGCGTACGGGCGCGAGGGCGCACGGGCGGCGCGGTGGAACCGGCCGCCCGTCACCGCGCTAGCGCAGGGGCAGGCCCTGGGCGGTCCAGCGCTCGTTCTCGTTGCGCTCGACGACGAGCGGGAGCCCGAAGCAGAGGGAGAGGTTGCGGGAGGTCAGTTCGAGGTCGATCGGGCCCGCGGTGACGACCTTGCCCTGGCGGATCATCAGGACGTGGGTGAAGCCGGGGGCGATCTCCTCGACGTGGTGCGTGACCATGACCATGGAGGGCGCGAGCGGGTCGCGGGCGAGCCGGCCGAGGCGGCGCACGAGGTCCTCGCGGCCGCCGAGGTCCAGTCCGGCGGCGGGCTCGTCGAGGAGGAGGAGCTCGGGGTCGGTCATCAGCGCGCGGGCGATCAGGGTGCGCTTGCGCTCGCCCTCGGAGAGGGTGCCGAACTTCCGGTCGAGGTAGTCGGTCATGCCGAGGCGGTCGAGGAACGCGCGGGCGCGCTGCTCGTCGATGTCCTCGTACTCCTCCTGCCAGGTGGCCGTCATGCCGTAGGCGGCGGTGAGGACGGTCTGCAGGACGGTCTGCCGCTTCGGGAGCTTGTCGGCCATCGCGATGCCGGCGACGCCGATGCGCGGGCGCAGCTCGAAGACGTCCACCTTGCCGAGGGTGCTGCCGAGGATGGTGGCGGAGCCCTTGGTGGGGAAGAGGTAGCTGGAGGCGACGTTGAGCAGGGTGGTCTTCCCGGCACCGTTGGGGCCGAGGATCACCCAGCGCTCGCCCTCCTTGACCGACCAGGAGACCTGGTCCACCAGCGCCCGGCCCTCGCGGACCACGGTTACGTCCACCAGTTCCAGAACATCGCTCATGAGCGTGTTGTCTCCCCTTGCAGTCTCGGTTCGTCTGTGCGCCCGGCGGCGCAGCCCCAGGGGAAAACCTACGCCACCGCGGGAGGGGTCCGGGGCCGGGGCCGGGTGCGGGGCCCGATCCGTAAAGTAGGGGGATGCTTTTCGAACCACGTTCAGGGCGGCTGGCCGCCTGGGGGAACGCACTGCTGGCCGGTCTGGTCTCGCCCGACGAGGCCGCGACGTCGATCGTGGGCGAGGACGCCGTCCACCGGGTGGCGGGGCTGCCGGGGGAACCGGGTCCCGTGGGACTCACGCTCGCGCTGGGGCGGATGCGGGCGCTGGGGGTGACCGGGCTGCGGATCGCCCTGCCGGCGCCGGGGCATCCGCTGGGGCTGAGCGGGCCGCCGGAGTTCAATGCGCGGGCGCTGGAGGCCGAGGAGGCGGTGGTCTGCGCGGGCGCCGCGCTGGGTCTCGTACCGGAGGTTACCGAGGCGGGGCCCGCGGGTGACGTGCACGTCTCGGTGGTGTGGCACTGCCTGCCGGTACGGGAGGCTCCCCCGGCGGACGTGCCGTCGCTCGGCGAGGCCGAGCGGGAGCTGGCGGAGGCGCTGCGCGAGGCGACGACGGTGCTGACCCGGCTGGACGTGGCGGGGTCGGGCCCGGTGGCGGAAGCGGCCCTGTCGGCGTACCGGGCGCGGGCGGAGGCGGGGCGGGACGCGCTGGCTCCGGGGTACCCGCCCCGGGCGGTGCGGGTGCTGGCGCTGGCGCAGCGGGTGGACCTGATGGTCTCGCTCGCGTACGAGAACGGGCACGGCGGTGCGGTGGCCGCCTCCGAGATGGCGGCGCGGGCCGAGGCCCTGCGGCCGGTGGAGCGGGTGGCGCGGCGCGCGCTGGTCGCGGCGTACAACTCGGCCGTCGAGGCGCGCGAGGGCTAGGGAGCGTCGTCTCAGTAGCGTCGGCCGCCCGAAGGGCGGGGCCGGCGGGGTGTGCCGCGGCCCCGCTTCCCGGGGAGAGGTGGGGGGAAGCGGGGCCGTGAGCGCTCTGCTTAGTTGTTCACGCCCGTGTTGCCCCAGGCGCCGTTGAGCAGACCGATCACGTTGACGGTGTTGCCCACCACGTTCACGGGGACGTGGACCGGGGCCTGGATCAGGTTCCCGGAGGCCACGCCGGGCGAGTTCAGCGCCTCGCCCTCCGCCGACGCACCGCCGTGCGCCGAGGAGACACCCGCACCGGCGGCGAGCAGACCGCCCGCGAGCGCGGTGACGGCGGTGGCCTTCTTGAAGTTCTTCACGTTCTCGTCCTCCAGTACGTCTGCCGCGGCCAGCCGCCGCGGCACGTCATGAAGAACGGTCATCCGACGAACCGGATGCGCCATGTGGGCGACATACACCCGACCGTATGAATCGCGGTTCGGGCATGGACGGACCGGTTCAGTCCGTGATCCCGTGCCTGACCGCCCACAACGCCGCCTGGGTGCGGTCGGCGAGGTCCAGCTTCATCAGGATGTTCGAGACGTGCGTCTTGACCGTCTTCTCCGACAGCACCAGCGCCCGGGCGATCTCCCGGTTGGAGCGGCCGTCCGCTATGTGCAGCAGGACCTCCCGTTCGCGGTCGGTCAGGGAGCCGCCGCGGCCGGGCGACGGGGCCTGGCCGTCCTCGGAGAGCAGAGCCAGTGCGACCTCCGGCTGGAGGAGTACGTGGCCTGCGTGGACGGAGCGGATGGCCGCGGCGAGGGCGTCGGGGTCGATGTCCTTGTAGACGTATCCGGCTGCGCCCGCGCGCAGGGCGGGCACGACGCTGCGCTGTTCCGTGAAGCTCGTGACGATGAGCACCCGCGCCGGGTTGTCCAGGGCGCGGAGCCTGCGCAGGGCCTCGATGCCGTCGGTGCCGGGCATCTTGATGTCCATGAGGATCACGTCGGGCCGCAGCTCCTCGGCGCGGGCGATGCCCTCCTCCCCGTCGGGGGCCTCGCCGACGACCTCGATGTCCTCCTGGACCTCCAGGAAGGTGCGCAGGCCCCGGCGGACCACCTGGTGGTCGTCGACGAGCAGCACGCGGATGGGGTGGGGCGTGTCAGCCACCGGGGACCTCCAGTTCGATCGTGGTGCCCGTGCCGGGCTCCGAGTGCACGGTCAGCCGGCCGCCGACGCCGGCCGCCCGGTCCCGCATGGAGACGAGGCCGAGGTGCCGGCCGGCTCTGCGGACGGTGGAAGGGGAGAAGCCCGTCCCGTCGTCGCGCACCTTGAGTGCCGCTCCGCCGTTCCGGCGGGACAGGGTGACCTCGATCCGGCCGGCGCCGGAGTGGCGCAGCGCGTTGTGGAGGGCTTCCTGGGCGACGCGCAGTACCGCTTCCTCCTGGGTCGCGGGCAGGGCCCGTACGCCGTCACAGGTGAAGGTGACGTGTGCGGTGTGCGCGCGGTCCAGGACGCGGACCTGGTTGCGCAGGGTGGCGACGAGGCCGTCCTCGTCCAGGGCGGCCGGGCGGAGCTCGGTGACGGCGGCGCGCAGCTCGTCGGCGGCCTCGGCGGCGAGGAGGGCCACCTGGTGGAGCTCCTCCTTGGCCCGGGCCGGGTCGCGGTCGACGAGGGCGGTGGCGGCCTGGGCGGTCAGGCGCAGGGAGAAGAGCTTCTGGCTGACGGCGTCGTGCAGCTCGTGGGCGAGGCGGGAGCGCTCCTCGGCGATGGTGAGCTCGCGGCTGCGCTCGTAGAGGCGGGCGTTGGTGAGGGCGATGGCCGCGTGCTGGGCGAGGAGGGAGAGGAGTTCCTCGTCCTCGTCGGTGAAGGCCGCTCCGCCGCCCGGGGTGCCGCGCTTGTTCGCCAGGAAGAGGGCGCCGAGGGTCTCCTCGCCGTCCCGGATGGGCAGGCCGAGGAAGTCGGACATCTCCGGGTGCGCGGCGGGCCAGCCCTCGAACCGCGGGTCCTTGCGTACGTCGGCCAGTCGCTCGGGGCCGTCCTGGTGGAGCATCGCGGCGAGGATGCCGTGCTGGCGGGGCAGGGGGCCGATGCGGCGCCACTGCTCCTCGCTGATGCCGTCCACGACGAACTGGGCGAAGCCGCCGTGGTCGTCCGGGACGCCCAGGGCGGCGTACTCGGCGTCCAGCAGGGCGCGGGCCGAGGCGACGATCGTGCGCAGGACGTCGCGGACCTCCAGGCGCCGGCTCATGGCGAGCAGTGCGGTGCTCACCGCGGCCAGGCCGCTGCGGGGTCCGTTGTGGTTGCTGCGCTGCATGGGCTCACCGTACTCGCGGCTCTGACCTGCGGGATCGGGCTGCGGCCCTAGGGCCGGCGGTCCCGTTTCCCCTCCTTGCGCAGTACGACCGCGGGCCCCGGTCTCTGCCTTCAGGAGGAGGGCCGGGGCGGACGGCTGGTCCTCAGGGTGGAGAAGCGGTCACGGATTGCATTGCTGTCGCAACGGATGGTGAGACCGTTACGCGGTCGATGTGAGCCCCGGCATAGGACGCAGGTCACTTACGAAGTTGCCTAGTGGACAGATAAAGATGCTGTCAGCGCTGGTGTGCGTAGCGCCGGGGCCGGAAAAGCGGGCTCGGCGCCAGGCCCTGATCCACTAAGCGGGATCGTACGTCACACCTTTGCCAGGCGTTTTTGCCACCGCTAAGAATTGCCCTCGTCGCACAGCGCCGCGGATCCCGGATCCGAGCGGCGCTTTCCTGCGGCCCCCGCGATTCGAAGAGGTTGCCCCGCCATGTCTGCTTCCAGCACTCCCGGTCACAGTCGTCTGACGAAGGCACACAAGCTGTCCGTTGCCGGTGTCGCCACCCTCGGTGCCGCCGCCCTCGCCTTCTCCCTCGTCCCGGCCGGTGCCGGCGAGGCCGAGACGGTCGTGGCCGCCCCCGTGGCGTGGGCCAAGGTCGTCGACGGCGCCCAGGCCAAGGCCGTGCAGCAGCACCTCACCGTGCAGCAGGTCGTCGCGGACAAGCAGGCGAAGGACGCGGCGAAGGCCAAGGCCGAGGCCGACGCGAAGAAGGACCGCGCCGCGAAGGAGGCCGCGAGCCGCTCCGCCGCCCGCACCCCCGTCTTCGCGAACAACCTGGACGGCTGGATCAAGGAAGCCCTCTTCATCATGAAGCGGGAGGGCATCCCCGGCTCGTACGCGGGTATCCACCGCAACATCATGCGTGAGTCGAGCGGCAACCCGCTGGCGATCAACAATTGGGACATCAACGCCCAGAACGGCATCCCCAGCAAGGGTCTGCTCCAGGTCATCCTCCCGACCTTCAAGGCGTACCACGTCAAGGGCACCAAGTTCGACCAGTACGACCCGGTCGCGAACATCGTCGCCGCGTGCAACTACGCCGCCGACCGCTACGGCTCGATGGACAACGTCAACAGCGCCTACTAGGCCCTGACGTCCCGCAGGACCCCCATGCGCCTCAGGGCGGCCCCCGGAGTACCGGGTGCCGCCCTGAGGCGTCTGTGCGTACCGCGCGTGCCTACTTGCGCATGACCTCGGGCTCGTGGCGGCGCAGCAGGCGCGCCACCAGGAAGCCGCAGGCGACGCCCATGGCCAGCAGGATGAAGATGTCCAGGCTCCACTGACCGATCGTGGCGTCCCAGAGCGGGTCGGTGTTGGTCGGGTTGTCGCGGTCCCACGGCGGCATGAGCTTGCCGAGGTTCAGCGTGGTGCCGGCGGCGGCGACGGCCCAGCGGGACGGCATCAGCCAGGCGAACTGCTCCAGGCCCGGGGAGTCGTACACCTGGAAGAGGATGCCGGTGAAGACGACCTGGATGATCGCGAACATGACCAGCAGCGGCATGGTCTTCTCGGAGGTCTTCACCAGCGAGGAGATCACGAGGCCGAACATCATCGAGGTGAACCCGAGGGCCGTGACCGACAGGCACAGCTCGACGGCCGGCGGCATGACCAGGCCCTCGGCGGGCAGGTCGCGCGGGTAGAAGCCGATCCCGCAGATGACCACGGCCTGGATGGCCGTGATGAAGCCGAGGACGATCACCTTCGACATGAGGTACGCCGACCGGGACAGGCCGGTCGCGCGTTCACGCTCGTAGATGACGCGTTCCTTGATCAGCTCGCGGACCGAGTTGGCGGCGCCCGAGAAGCACATGCCGACGCAGATGATCAGCATGATCGTGCCCGCGTCGCCGTTGAAGTTCGACGGCGGCGTCGGGGGCGCGAGGCCGAAGGTGGCGGGGATGACCGTGGAGACCACGCCCAGGACCGCCGGCAGGATCAGCATCAGGGCCATGAAGCCCTTGTCCGACGCGATCACCGAGAGGTAGCGGAAGATCAGCGTGAACAGCTGGGAGCCCCAGGCCTGCGGCTTCGGCGGGTTCATCTGCTGCGGCGACGGCATCGAGACCGACTGCGGGGCGACCGCGTCGATGTCGGCGGCGTACAGCTGGTAGTGCTGCGAGCCCTTCCAGCGGCCGGCCCAGTCGTAGTCGCGGTAGTTCTCGAAGGCGGAGAACACGTCGGCCCAGGTCGTGTAACCGAAGAAGTTCAGCGCCTCGTCCGGGGGACCGAAGTACGCGACCGAACCGCCCGGGGCCATGACCAGCAGCTTGTCGCAGATGGCCAGCTCGGCGACCGAGTGGGTGACGACCAGGACGGTACGACCGTCGTCGGCGAGGCCGCGCAGCAGCTGCATGACGTCGCGGTCCATGCCCGGGTCGAGACCGGAGGTCGGCTCGTCCAGGAAGATCAGCGACGGCTTGGTGAGCAGCTCCAGGGCCACGGACACGCGCTTGCGCTGACCACCGGAGAGCGCGGTGATCTTCTTGTCCTTGTGGATGTCGAGCTTGAGCTCGCGCAGCACCTCGTCGATGCGGGCCGCTCGCTCGGACTCGGCGGTGTCGCCGGGGAAGCGGAGCTTGGCCGCGTACTTCAGGGCCGTGCGGACGCGCAGCTCCTTGTGCAGGATGTCGTCCTGCGGGACCAGGCCGATGCGCTGGCGGAGCTCCGCGAACTGCTTGTACAGGTTGCGGTTGTCGTAGAGGACGTCGCCCTCGTTGGCCGGCCGGTAGCCGGTCAGCGCCTTGAGCAGGGTCGACTTGCCCGAGCCCGACGGGCCGATGACGCCGATCAGCGACTTCTCCGGGACGCCGAAGGTGACGTCCTTGAGGATCTGCTTGCCGCCGTCGACCGTGACCGTGAGGTGGCGGGCCGAGAAGGAGACGTCACCGGTGTCGACGAACTCTTCGAGGCGGTCGCCGACGATCCGGAACGTCGAGTGTCCGACGCCGACGATGTCGTTCGGGCCGAGCAGCGCGGTGCCGGACTTGGCCAGCGGCTGACCGTTGACGTAGGTGCCGTTGTGGCTGCCGAGGTCGTGGATCTCGAAGCGGCCGCCCGGCATCGAGCGGAACTCGGCGTGGTGGCGGGAGACCTGGAGGTCGGAGACCACCAGCTCGTTCTCCAGCGCACGGCCGATCCGCATGACGTGGCCCAGCGCGAGCTGGTGGAACGTCGTCGGGCTGCGGTCGCCGTAGCCGGGAGCCGCGCCCTGCGCGGGGCGGGGCGCGGCGGCGCCTGCGCCCTGCTGCTGCGGGACGTGCGGCTGCTGCGGCACCTGCTGCTGCTGTTCCCAGGCCTGCTGGGGCTGCGGCTGCTGGGCCGGAGGCTGGTAGGCCGGGGCCTGCGGCTGTGCGTACGCCGCCGCCGGCGACTGCTGCTGCACCTGCTGGGCTGCGGCCGGCTGCGCCGCGGCGGCGGCAACGGGATTGAGCCGCGGTCCGTCGGTGGCGTTGCCGAGGTGCACCGGCGTACCGGGCACGAGTTCGGCCTGCTGGACCCTCGCACCGTGCACGTAGGTGCCGTTGGTGCTGCCGTGGTCCTCGATGCCCCAACCCCGGCCGTTCCAGCTGATGGTGGCGTGCCGCCACGACACCCGGGCGTCATCGATCACGACATCTCCCTGGGGGTCGCGCCCCAGCGAGTACGACCTGGACGGATCGAGCGTCCAGGTCCTTCCATTCAATTCCAGTACGAGTTCCGGCACTCCAGCCCCACTTAAGTCCCCCGAGAATCCCCCATGACGTCAGGGAGTCTAGGGATGGCGAACATCCGGGGGAACTATTTCAGGCCCGGGGCCACATGTGGAATCGGGGCCGCCCGGCGGCGCCCGCACCCGCGCCCGGACGGGGCCGAAAGCCCCCCGGAGGGTCAGATACGGGACTTCTCGCCCGCCCGGCAGCCGCCCGCCGACCGCCCTGACCGCGGCGCGGTCGCCGTCGGACGGACGCCCCCCCGGCCGGCCGTCCGGCCCGCGCGACCCGCCCGGCAGACCGAGGGCTGGGACGGGGGTCCTGTCCCGGGGGCCGGGGAGATACGGTGAGATCACCATGAGCGCTTCGCAGACCTCCGACGTCCCCACTCTCCTCGTCAAGATCTTCGGCAAGGACCGTCCCGGGATCACCGCCGGGCTGTTCGACACCCTCGCCGCCTACTCCGTCGATGTCGTCGACATCGAGCAGGTCGTCACCCGAGGCCGCATAGTCCTGTGCGCCCTCGTCACCCAGCCCGCCGGCAGCACCGAAGGCGAGCTGCGGGCCACCGTCCACAGCTGGGCAGAGTCGCTCAAGCTCCAGGCCGAGATCCTCTCCGGGACCGGCGACAACCGGCCGCGCGGCAGCGGCCGCTCCCACGTCACCGTGCTCGGCAACCCGCTCACCGCCGAGTCCACGGCCGCCGTCGCCGCCCGGATCACCGCCACCGGCGGCAACATCGACCGTGTCTTCCGCCTCGCGAAGTACCCGGTGACGGCGGTCGAATTCGCCGTCTCCGGCACCGAGACGGAGCCGCTGCGCACCGCCCTGGCCACCGCGGCCGCCCAGATCGGCGTCGATGTCGCCGTGGTCTCGGCCGGACTGCACCGCCGGGCCCAGCGCCTGGTCGTCATGGACGTGGACTCGACCCTGATCCAGGACGAGGTCATCGAGCTGTTCGCCGCGCACGCGGGCTGCGAGGCGGAGGTCGCCGAGGTGACCGAGCGGGCCATGCGCGGCGAGCTGGACTTCGAGCAGTCGCTGCACGCCCGCGTCGCGCTGCTGGCCGGGCTGGACGCCTCCGTGGTGGACAAGGTCCGCTCCGAGGTGCGGCTCACTCCCGGCGCCCGCACCCTGATCCGCACCCTGAAGCGGCTCGGCTACCAGGTGGGCGTGGTCTCCGGCGGGTTCACGCAGGTCACCGACGACCTGCGGGAGCGCCTCGGCCTGGACTTCGCCGCCGCCAACACCCTCGAAATCGTGGACGGCAAGCTGACCGGCAAGGTCGTCGGCGAGATCGTGGACCGGGCCGGCAAGGCCCGGCTGCTGCGCCGCTTCGCCGCGGAGGCCGGGGTGCCGCTGGCCCAGACGGTGGCCATCGGCGACGGCGCCAACGACCTGGACATGCTGAACGCGGCCGGGCTCGGCGTGGCCTTCTGCGCCAAGCCGGTGGTCCGCGAGGCCGCGCACACCGCGGTGAACGTGCCGTTCCTGGACGCGGTGCTGTACCTGCTGGGGATCACCCGGGAAGAGGTGGAGGCCGCCGACCTGGCCTGAGGCCCCCGACACGTGAGGACGGGCCCGGCGCGCACCTGCGCGCCGGGCCCGTCCTCACGTACGCCCGGTCAGTGCTCCTTGGGGGTCCAGAAGTCCAGCAGCGTGCCCACCCCGTGCTCGACCGACTTCCACGAGCCGGTGAAGGAGACCACGGCGAGCGCGGCGGTCGGGAATCCGGTACGGGCCATCCGCGCCAGGGTGTCGCCCTCCGCGCGCCCCGCCAGGGCGTCGGCGAGGGCGTGCATTCCGGGGTTGTGGCCGATGACGAGCAGGTCGGACACCTCGTCGGAGGTCTCGTTCAGCAGGGCGATGAGCTCGCCCAGCGAGGCCTCGTAGAGCCGCTCCTCGTACGTGGTCTTCGGCCGGTGCGGGAGCTCCTGGACGGCCAGTTTCCAGGTTTCGCGGGTGCGGGCGGCGGTGGAGCAGAGGGCCAGGTCGAAGGCGATGCCGGTCTCGGCCAGCTTCAGGCCGACGGCGGGTGCGTCCTTGCGGCCCCGTTCCGCCAGCGGACGGTCGTGGTCGGACACCTGGGGCCAGTCGGCCTTGGCGTGCCGGAGGAGGGCGATCCTGCGGGGTGTGTCGGCGCTCATGGCTCCCAGCTTCGCACGAAATGAGCCATGGGGCGCAGGGTGTTGGGGGGCTCGCCCCGGGGGCCGGGGGGTGCCGGGGCGCACGGCCGGGCACATGGGCTCGTAGGAGGTGGTGAGGCGTCAGCCGACGGCGCGCAGCAGTTGTTCGGCGACCTGGACCACGGCGGAGGCCTCGCCGGACGCGGCGTGGGCCTGGCCCGATCCGGCGAGGAGCAGCAGGAGGAGGCCGAAGGCGAGGGCGGGCAGCGCCAGTGCCCACCAGTGCAGGCGGGCGCCGGCGCCGGTGGCCGTGGCGCGGGGGCCGGACGGGGTGTGTGCGGGGGCCGACATGGCCGCCTCCGTGGGTGCGCGGGTGGGACGGGCTCTCTGTCTTCGAATCTATGGATCCGAAGGAGCGGTTCCCATCCGGGGCACACCCCACTTCACCCTGAGCCTGGCCCCCTAGGGGTTGGTGGGGGTAGCCCTACCAAGCCCGGCCGGAGCTCCGCGTCACGGGGAGGCGAGGGTCGCGATGACGGCGATGATCACGGTCACGAGGAGCATCGCGCCGAGCACGAGGCCGAGCTTCTTGTGGCCGTTCTGGGGGTTCGGTTCGAGTACGGGCGACATGCCGTTCAGTCTCGCATGCCGCATTCGTCCTCGATCGTGCGGTCCCGGCCCGCGAGGATTCCGAGGGCGATCTGCGGGACCAGCAGCCCGGCCATGAGGGCGAGCGGCAGGTCCCAGCCGCCGCTGTGCTGGTAGAGGGTGCCGATGAGGAGCGGTCCGGGGATGGAGATGAGGTAGCCGGTGCTCTGGGCGAAGGCGGAGAGCTTGACGACGCCGGCCGGGGACTTGGCGCGCAGTCCGATCATCGTGATGACGAGCGGGAAGGCGCAGTTGGAGACGCCGAGCAGCAGGGCCCAGGCCCAGGCGCCGGCGGCGGGGGCGACGTAGAGCCCGAGGTAGCCGAGGAGGCCGAAGACGCCGAGGACGGCGGCGATGGGGCCCTGGTTCTTCATCCGGCCGGCCAGGCCGGGGATGACGAAGGCGAGGGGGACGCCCATGACCATGGTGACGGCGAGCAGGATTCCGGCGGTGCCGGCGGAGACCCCCGCGTCGCGGAAGATCTGCGGGAGCCAGCCCATGGTGACGTAGGCGCCGGTGGCCTGGAGGCCGAAGTACGAGGCCAGGGCCCATGCGGTGCGGCTGCGGACGACGCGCGGCCCGGCGTCGGGGCGTACCGACGCGGTGGGGGCGGCCGCCTTCTCCTTGCGGGCCGCGGCGGCGATGGGCAGCCAGGGCAGTACGGCGGCCAGCGCGAGTACGGCCCAGACCAGCAGGCCGGTGCGCCAGCTGCCGCCGAGGGCGGCGGTCATCGGGACGGTCGCGGCGGCGGCCAGCGAGGTGCCGGCGGCCAGGGCCATGGAGTAGAGGCCGGTCATGGTGCCGACCCGGTCCGGGAACCAGCGCTTGACGATCACCGGGAGGAGCACGTTGGTCAGGGCGATGCCGGCCAGCGAGAAGGCGCTGGCGGCGAGGAACCCGGCGGCGTTGGTGGCGAAGGGGCGGATCAGCAGGCCGGTGGCGACGGCCGCCATGCCGGCGCAGACGACGGCGGCCGGGCCGAAGCGGCGGGAGAGCCGGGGCGCGGTGACGCCGAAGACCGCGAAGCAGAGGGCGGGCACGGAGGTGATGAGTCCGGCGACGGTGCCGCTCATGCCGAGGCCGGTGCGGGTCTCCTCGAAGAGGGCGCCGAGGCTGGTGATGGCGGGCCGCAGGTTGAGGGCGGCCAGCACGATTCCGACGATGAGCACCGGACCGAGCCACGTGGGGGCGACGTGGGCGGGGGCGGGGGCGGTCCGGCCGGCGCTGGTGCGCACGGCCGCCGGGCGGCTCAGGGTCTGTATTTCTTCGTCGGACATTCACCCATCATAGAATCATGGGATGATTGGTTGTCCAGTCGCAGTGTCCAGCCGTTCTTGAGGGGAACCCATGCCGCTGACGTCACCCCGGCGCTCCGCGCTCGTCGACCAGGTGATCACCGAGCTGCGGAACCAGATCACCTCCGGCGAGTGGCCCGTCGGCGCCCGGATCCCCACGGAACCGGAGCTGGTGGAGCTGCTCGGAGTCGCCCGCAACACCGTGCGGGAGGCCGTGCGGGCCCTGGCGCACAACGGCCTGCTGGACATCCGGCAGGGTTCGGGCACGTACGTCGTCGCCACCAGCGAGCTGGCCGGGGTGATGCACCGGCGCTTCGCCGGGGCCGATCCGCGGCACATCGCGGAGCTGCGCTCGACGCTGGAGTCCTCGGCGGCCCGGCTGGCGGCCGAGCGGCGGACCGACCGGGACCTCGTACAGCTGGACGCGCTGCTGGCGCGGCGCGAGGAGGCCTGGGCGGGCGGGGACGCGGAGGTGTTCATCGCGGCGGACGTGGCCCTGCACATGGCGGTGGTGGCGGCCTCGCACAACGACGTGCTGATCGAGCTGTACGCGGACCTCGGCGACCTGGTGGCGGACTGGCTGCGCACGGACGTCGGCACCGACCTCAGGCCCGAGTCCCACCTGGACCACGCCCGGCTGATCGAGGCGATCCGGCGCGGGGACGGCGACTCGGCGGCCTCCGAGGCGGCGGGCTACCCGTTCGTCTGCCTCGCCGAGAAGGCCGGCTGAGCCGGGCGACGAGCCCGGCCCGGCCCGTCAGGGGCGCTGGTGGCTCACCCAGGCGGTACGGACTTCCTTCCAGCAGCGGCTGGTGAGCTCGACGCGGCCGGCCGGGCCGACGGCCACGGCGGCGCCGTCCCCGTCCACGTCCCACCAGCGGTCGCACTCCACGTGCAGGCGGACCAGGTCGGTCTCGGGGTAGCTGTTGTGGCAGTACGCGACCACCCGCGAGCCTTCGATCTCGGTGTCGCAGTCGGCGCCGAAGAGCTCCCGGGCGGCGGGCGGCGCGGGCCGTACGGGCGGTTCGGCGGGGATCTCCGCCAGGTCCACGACGGCGGGGGCCACGGCCTCCGGGCCGGGCGCGGGGTCGCCGTCCCCGGGCTGCGCGACGGCTCCCGGGACCAGGAATCCGGTCAGGACCACCGAGGTGACCAGCAGCGATACCGCTCGGCTCCGCCTCGCGCGCACTCCTGTACCTCCTCCCCGCAGGAGCCGGGAAGATCCCGACGAGGTCAGTTTGCAGGGAAATGTCCCGGTTTTCGACTCGGGAAGATCCGGTCAGGCGGCGAAAATCTGATCGAGTGAGCGGTCCCCGGCGGCTGCGCGCAGCCGCGTACGGCGACGGCCGCGCCCCCGGAAGGGAGACGCGGCCGCCGCCGTACGGATGTAACGGGCCCCGGTCAGGCGCCCATCGCGTGCAGGCCGCCGTCCACGTGGACGATCTCGCCGGTGGTCTTCGGGAACCAGTCCGACAGCAGGGCCACGATGGCCTTGCCCGTCGGCTCCGGGTCGCTCATGTCCCACTCCAGCATGGAGCGGGAGTTCCAGACCTCGGCCAGGTCCGAGAAGCCCGGGATGGACTTCGCGGCCATCGAGCCGAGCGGACCGGCCGAGACCAGGTTGCAGCGGATGTTCTCCTTGCCCAGATCGCGGGCGAGGTAGCGGCTGGTGGCCTCCAGGGCGGCCTTGGCCGGGCCCATCCAGTCGTACTGCGGCCAGGCGAACTGGGCGTCGAAGGTGAGGCCGACGACGGCCGCGCCCTCCGCCGGGAACAGCGGCTTGCAGGCCATGGTCAGCGACTTCAGCGAGAACGCCGAGACGTGCATGGCGGTGGCCACGGACTCGAACGGCGTGTTCAGGAAGTTGCCGCCGAGGGCGTCCTGCGGCGCGAAGCCGATCGAGTGGAGGACGCCGTCGAGGCCGCCGAGCTCGTCGCGGACGAGGCCTTCGAGGCGGGCCAGGTGCTCGTCGTTGGTGACGTCGAGCTCGATCACCTTGACCGGCTTGGGCAGCTTCTTGGCGATGCGCTCGGTCAGCGACGGGCGCGGCCACGCGGTGAGGACGACCTCGGCGCCCTGCTCCTGGGCCAGCCGGGCGGCGTGGAAGGCGATGGACGACTCCATCAGCACCCCGGTGATGAGGATGCGCTTGCCGTCGAGAATTCCGCTCATGGTGATCAGTGACCCATGCCCAATCCGCCGTCAACGGGAATGACGGCTCCTGTGATGTACGCGGCGTTGTCGGACGCCAGGAAGCTCACGGCTGCCGCGATCTCCTCGGGCTGCGCGTAGCGGCCCAGGGGCACCTGGCTGACGATGCCGGCGCGCTGCTCGTCGGTGAGCACCTTCGTCATGTCGGTGTCCACGAAACCGGGGGCGACCACGTTGAAGGTGATGTTGCGGGAGCCCAGCTCCCTCGCCAGGGAGCGGGCGAAGCCGACCAGGGCGGCCTTGGAGGCGGCGTAGTTGGCCTGGCCCGCCGAGCCCAGCAGTCCGACCACCGAGGAGATCAGGACGACGCGGCCCTTCTTGGCGCGGAGCATGCCGCGGTTGGCGCGCTTGACCACCCGGAAGGTGCCGGTGAGGTTGGTGTCGACGACCGACGCGAAGTCCTCCTCGGACATCCGCATGAGCAGGGCGTCCTTGGTGATGCCGGCGTTGGCCACCAGCACCTCGACGACGCCGTGCTTGTCCTCGATCTCCTTGTAGGCCTGCTCCACCTGCTCGGAGTCGGTGATGTCGCAGCGCACGGCCAGCACGCCCAGCGCGGCGAGCTCGACCGGCGGCTCGCCCGACCGGTACGTGATCGCGACCTTGTCCCCGGCCTCCGCGAAAGCTCGGGCGATGGCGAGGCCGATGCCCCGGTTACCTCCGGTGACGAGAACCGAGCGGCTCAACGGATCACCCTTTCGACTAGCGGCTCTGAATACCAAAAACCTATAGGTCGCACCGCCCGTACGGAGAATCGGGCTCCCACAGGGCCTTGGGACGGGCTCTGTCGAGTCCCTACAGAAAGATGTAGGCACAAGAGCCGCGATCGCGACATGATCGAGGCGACCGGCCCCGACCCCGGGAGGACTTCCGTGCCCCATTCCATCGACGCGGCTTTCACCGCGCTGCCCCTGCGGGCGCTCGCCGACGCGGCGCTCGCGCGGGCCCGCGCGCTGGGCGCCGACCATGCCGACTTCCGGCTGGAGCGGATCCGCAGCGCCTCCTGGCGGCTGCGCGACGCCAAGCCCTCCGGAGGGTCCGACACCACCGACCTCGGATACGCGGTCCGGGTGGTGCACGGGGGCAGCTGGGGGTTCGCCTCCGGTGTGGACCTGACCATGGACGGCGCCGCCAAGGTGGCCTCGCAGGCCGTGGCCATGGCCAAGCTGTCGGCCCAGGTGATCAAGGCGGCGGGCTCGGACGAGCGCGTCGAGCTCGCCGACGAGCCGGTGCACGCCGACCGGACGTGGATCTCCGCCTACGACGTGAACCCGTTCGAGGTGCCGGACGCGGAGAAGGCGGCGCTGCTCGCCGACTTCAGCTCCCGGCTGCTGGCGGCCGAGGGCGTGGCCCACGTGGACGCCTCGCTGCTCGCCGTGCACGAGAACAAGTTCTACGCCGACACCGCGGGCACCTCCACCACGCAGCAGCGGGTGCGGATCCACCCGCAGCTCACCGCGGTCGCCGTCGACGCCACCACCGGCGAGTTCGACTCGATGCGCACCATCGCCCCGCCGGCCGGGCGCGGCTGGGAGTACCTGACCGGCACCGGCTGGGACTGGAACGCCGAGCTGGAGCAGATCCCCGGGCTGCTCGCCGAGAAGATGCGGGCGCCGAGCGTCGAGGCCGGCCGCTACGACCTGGTCGTGGACCCGTCCAACCTGTGGCTCACCATCCACGAGTCCATCGGCCACGCCACCGAGCTGGACCGGGCCCTGGGCTACGAGGCGGCGTACGCGGGGACCTCCTTCGCCACCTTCGACCAGCTGGGCAAGCTCAAGTACGGCTCCTCGATCATGAACGTCACGGGTGACCGGACCGCCGAGCACGGGCTGGCCACGATCGGCTTCGACGACGAGGGTGTCGAGGGGCAGAGCTGGGACCTGGTCAAGGACGGCACCCTGGTCGGCTACCAGCTGGACCGGCGGATCGCGAAGCTCACCGGCCTCGGCCGCTCCAACGGCTGCGCCTACGCCGACTCCCCCGGGCACGTGCCGGTCCAGCGGATGGCGAACGTCTCGCTCCAGCCGGATCCGGGCGGGCTGTCGACCGAGGACCTGATCGGCGGGGTCGAGCGCGGGATCTACGTGGTCGGCGACCGCTCGTGGTCGATCGACATGCAGCGCTACAACTTCCAGTTCACCGGGCAGCGGTTCTTCCGGATCGAGAACGGCAGGCTGGCCGGTCAGCTGCGCGACGTCGCGTACCAGGCGACGACCACCGACTTCTGGGGCTCGATGGAGAAGGTCGGCGGTCCCCAGACGTACGTCCTGGGCGGCGCCTTCAACTGCGGAAAGGCCCAGCCGGGCCAGGTCGCGGCGGTCTCGCACGGCTGCCCGTCGGCGCTGTTCCGCGACGTGAACATCCTGAACACCACGCAGGAGGCCGGACGCTGATGTCGACTCGAACCAAGCCGCACGAGATCGTCGAGCGGGCGCTGGAGCTGTCCACCGCGGACGGCTGCGTCGTCATCGCCGACGAGGAGTCCACCGCCAACCTGCGCTGGGCGGGCAACGCTCTCACCACCAACGGCGTCACCCGCGGCCGCACCCTCACCGTCATCGCGACGGTCGACGGCAAGGAGGGCACGGCCTCGGGGGTCGTCTCGCGCTCCGCCGTCACCGCCGCGGACCTGGAGCCGCTGGTACGGGCCGCCGAGGCGGCCGCCCGGGGCGCGGGCCCCGCGGAGGACTCCCAGCCGCTGGTGACCGGGACCCCGGTTTCGCCGGACTTCACCGACGCCCCGGCGGAGACCTCCTCGGCGGTCTTCGCCGACTTCGCGCCGGCGCTCGGCGAGGCCTTCGCCCGGGCCCGGGCGGGCGGCCGGGAGCTGTACGGCTTCGCCAACCACGAGCTGGTCTCCACGTACGTCGGGACCTCCACGGGGCTGCGGCTGCGCCACGACCAGCCCAAGGGCACCCTGGAGCTCAACGCCAAGTCCCCGGACCGGCAGCGCTCCGCCTGGGCGGGCCGCTCCACCCGGGACTTCAAGGACGTGGACCCGACCGTGCTGGACGCGGAGCTCGCCGTGCGCCTGGGCTGGGCCGAGCGGAAGATCGAGCTGCCCGCCGGGCGGTACGAGACCCTGCTGCCGCCGACGGCCGTGGCCGACCTGCTGATCTACCAGATGTGGTCGGCGGCGGCCCGCGACGCCATGGAGGGCCGGACGGTCTTCTCCAAGCCCGGCGGGGGCACCCGCCTCGGGGAGAAGCTCTCCGAGCTGCCGCTGACCCTGCGCAGCGACCCGAACGCGCCCGGCCTGGAGTCGGCGCCCTTCGTCGTCGCGCACAGCTCGGGCGACGACGCCTCGGTCTTCGACAACGGCCTGCCGGTCCCGGCGACCGAGTGGATCAGCGGCGGCGAGCTGGCGCGGCTGACCACGACCCGGCACACCGCGGGCCTGACCGGGCTGCCGCTCTCCCCCGGCTTCGGGAACCTGATCCTGGACGGGGGCGGCGACCGGTCGCTGGAGGAGATGGTGGCCTCGACCGAGCGGGGGCTGCTGCTGACCTGCCTCTGGTACATCCGCGAGGTGGACCCGGCGACGCTGCTGCTCACGGGGCTGACCCGGGACGGCGTCTATCTGGTGGAGAACGGCCAGGTCGTCGGCGAGGTCAACAACTTCCGCTTCAACGAGTCGCCGGTGGACCTGCTGTCGCGGGCCACGGAGGCCGGGCGGACCGAGAAGACCCTGCCGCGCGAGTGGAGCGACTGGTTCACCAGGGCCGCGATGCCCGCGCTGCGCATCCCGGACTTCAACATGAGCTCGGTCAGCAAGGGCGTCTGACCGCCTCCCGGCCGCAGCACTAGACTGACCACGGCATTTCCAGAGATCCAAGGAGTCGAGAAACCGTGACGGACATCGTCGACGAACTGAAGTGGCGCGGGCTCTTCGCCCAGTCCACCGACGAAGAAGCGCTGCGCAAGGCGTTCGCGGACGGTCCTGTCACGTTCTATTGCGGCTTCGACCCGACCGCGGCCTCGCTGCACGTGGGGCACCTGGTCCAGGTGCTCACCGTGCGCCGGCTCCAGCAGGCCGGCCACCGGCCGCTGGCGCTGGTCGGCGGGGCCACCGGCCAGATCGGTGACCCGCGGCCGACCGCCGAGCGGACCCTGAACGACCCGGAGACGATCGCGAACTGGGTGGCGCGCCTGCGCACTCAGATCGAGCCGTTCCTGTCCTTCGAGGGCGAGAACGCGGCGCTGATGGTGAACAACCTGGACTGGACGGCGGGCATGTCCGCCATCGAGTTCCTCAGGGACATCGGCAAGCACTTCCGCGTCAACAAGATGCTGACGAAGGACTCGGTCGCCAAGCGGCTCGACTCCGACCAGGGCATCAGCTACACCGAGTTCAGCTACCAGCTGCTCCAGGGGATGGACTTCCTGGAGCTGTACCGGCGCTACGGCTGCGTGCTCCAGCAGGGCGGCTCCGACCAGTGGGGCAACCTGACGGCCGGGCTCGACCTGATCCACCGGGTCGAGCCGGGCGCGCACGTGCACGCGCTGGCGACCCCGCTGATGGTCAAGGCGGACGGCACCAAGTTCGGCAAGTCCGAGAGCGGAGCCGTCTGGCTCGACCCGGAGATGACCACCCCGTACGCGTTCTACCAGTTCTGGCTGAACGTGGACGACCGGGACATCTCCACCTACATGCGGATCCTGTCCTTCAAGTCCCGCGAGGAGCTTGAGGAGCTGGAGGCGCAGACCGCCGAGCGGCCGCAGGCGCGCGCCGCGCAGCGGGCGCTGGCGGAGGAGCTGACGACGCTGGTGCACGGCGCCGACCAGACCGCCGCCGTGATCGCCGCGTCGAAGGCCCTGTTCGGTCAGGGCGAGCTGACGGAGCTGGACGAGGCGACGCTGGCCGCGGCCCTGTCGGAGCTGCCGCGCGCCGAGGTCGCCGAGCTCGGCCCGGTGGTCGACCTCTTCGCGGAGACCGGGCTGGTGGCCAGCAAGTCGGCCGGGCGCCGGACCGTGAAGGAGGGCGGTGCCTACGTGAACAACGTGAAGGTCACCGCCGAGGACGCGGTCCCCGCCGAGAAGGACCTGCTGCACGGGCGCTGGCTGGTGCTGCGCCGGGGCAAGAAGAACCTGGCCGCGGTCGAGCTCACGGGCCGGGACGGCTCGTAGCCGCCCGTACGCCACGGGGCACGGCACAGGGGCCGGTTCGGACGCACTGTCCGGCCGGCCCCTCCGTCATGTCCCGCGTCAGGTCATCTGCCGTTTGTTGCCCCGGAACGCCATGTAGATCATGTCGCCGAGTCCGACGACGACGACGGCTCCGGCAAGCTGCAGCAAGTGCCGGATCCAGTCGATGCCCTTGGTGTCGTTGACGCCGATCCAGGTGGCGACGGCATTTCCGAGCACTCCGCCGAGGATGCCGAAGAGCGTGGTCAGCCAGAGGGGCTGGTGCTGCTTGCCCGGCAGGATGGCCCGGGCTATGAGGCCCAGCACGAATCCGACGATGATCGCCCACAACCAATGCATGTCGAGCCTCCTCCTGGCGCGTTGTGCGCATGTGGGCCCAGTCTCGGCCCGTCCGGCGTACTGCGCATTTCGGGCAGGGCTGTTCGAGGGACACCCGCCCTGCCCGGCTCTGGACGCCGGGCGTACGGTGGAAGGGTCCGGACCGGGGAGTGTCCGGCGGTCGATCGGGTGGTGGAGCGTGGAGCGGAAGAAGCGGAACGGGGCCGAGGTCTTCCGGATCACCGGGGCGCGGATGGGGCTCGCCGAGGACGTGCGGGGGCGCCAGCGCCGGTACGTGATCTCGATGGTCATCAGGACCCTGTCGGTCATCGCGACCGTGGTCCTGTGGAACGTGGAACGGCATGTGGCCATCGTGACGCTGGTCGCGGGCGCGCTGCTGCCGTACGTTGCGGTGGTCATCGCCAATGCGGGGCGCGAGTCGGCGCCCTCGCTGCCCTCGCACTTCATCCCCTCACCTGTGCACCCGGCACTGGGGACGGCAAACCTCAAGAAAAGCTCAGATCAATCATGAAGTTCCGGTGCACTGCACCGGGTCGTGCGTGACATACTGCCTACGCGCTCCGCATCCCCCGTCGGAGCGACGGACCGACGCCGGGCAGCTCCCCCCGTGGCTGCTCGGCGTCGCCTTTCCGTTTCAGGGGTTTGTAGGGTTGAGGCGTGACTTTCCCCCTCTTCCCCGGCCCCGATTCCGCCGATGCGCAAGCACCCACCTGCTCCGCCAAGGGCTGCCGCGACGCGGCCGTCTGGGTCCTGGCGTGGAACAACCCGAAGCTGCACACGCCCGAGCGCCGCAAGACCTGGCTGGCGTGCGAGGAGCACCGCGAACACCTCTCCCAGTTCCTGGGGGTCCGCGGTTTCCTCAAGGACGTCGTGAAGCTGGACGAGTGGGTGCAGCCGGAGGGCTCGGAGCTCGCCTGAGCGGGGCTGTCAGCCGCCGATCGCCGACATCGGGCGGTCGGGCTGGAGGAAGGACGGGTCGTCCAGACCGGAGCCCGCCTTCTTGCCCCACATCGCCAGCTTCCACAGCCGGGCGATCTCCTCGTCCGGGGCGCCCGAGCGCAGGGCGGCGCGCAGGTCCGATTCCTCGGTGGCGAACAGACACGTACGGACCTGGCCGTCCGCGGTGAGCCGGGTACGGTCGCAGGCCCCGCAGAACGGCCGGGTGACGGACGCGATGACGCCGACGGTGGCGGGGCCGCCGTCCACGACCCAGCGCTCGGCCGGGGCGGAGCCGCGCTCGTCGGCGCCCTCCTCGGTGAGCGTGAAGCGGGTGCGCAGGGACTGCAGGATGTCCCCGGCGGTGATCATGCCCTCGCGCTTCCAGCCGTGCTGGGCGTCGAGCGGCATCTGCTCGATGAAGCGGAGTTCGTACTCGTTCTCCACGGCCCAGGCGAGCAGGTCGGGGGCCTCGTCGTCATTGAGCCCCGGCATCAGGACGGCATTGACCTTGACCGGGGTGAGGCCGGCCTCGCGGGCGGCCGCCATGCCGTCGATGACGTCGTGGTGGCGGTCGCGGCGGGTGAGGGTCTTGAAGACGTCGGGGCGCAGGGTGTCCAGGGAAACGTTCACCCGGTCCAGACCGGCGGCCTTCAGGGCCTGCGCGGTGCGCTTGAGGCCGATGCCGTTGGTGGTCAGGGACATCTGGGGGCGCGGCTCCAGGGCCGCGCACTGCTCGACGATCCCGACCAGGCCGGGCCGCAGCAGCGGCTCGCCGCCGGTGAAGCGGACCTCGGTGATCCCGAGCTGCGTGACCGCGATGCGGATCAGCCGGACGATCTCGTCGTCACTGAGCAGGTCGGACTTGCCGAGCCATTGCAGGCCCTCCTCGGGCATGCAGTACGTACAGCGCAGGTTGCACCGGTCGGTGAGCGAGACGCGCAGGTCAGTGGCCACGCGGCCGTAGGTGTCGAGAAGCACTGTGGGCCCCCTCCCCTGTCCGGATGTCGAGGTACGCGCGAGGTTGGATCTACTTCACGCGTTCTATTTCGAGCCTACGCGACACGTGTGTCCGGTAGAGGTGCCCGAATGAACGATACGTAACGTGGCCGCGTCGTAGAGACCTACGACGCGGCCACGCTCGGTGTTCGGACGATCTCAGTGCGCCCCTGTTCCCGTGAGGGAGCGCACCTCCAGCTCGGCGAACTTCTCGGGGTCCGCTTTCTCCTTGGACAGGACGGTTCCCAGCCACCCGAGGAGGAAGCCGAGCGGGATGGAGATGATGCCCGGGTTCTCCAGCGGGAACCAGTAGAAGTCGGCGTCCTTGAACATCGAGGTCGGCTTGCCCGAGACGACCGGCGAGAACAGCACCAGGCCGACCGCCGAGATCAGGCCGCCGTAGATGGACCACAGCGCGCCCTGGGTGGTGAAGCGCTTCCAGAAGAGGCTGTAGAGGATCGTCGGCAGGTTGGCGGAGGCGGCGACCGCGAAGGCGAGGGCGACCAGGCCGGCGACGTTGAGGTCGCGGGCGAGGGCGCCGAGGCCGATGGCGACGGCGCCGATGACCACGGTCGACCAGCGGGCCGCGCGCACCTCCTCCTGCTCGGTGGCCCGACCCTTGCGGATGACGTTGACGTAGAGGTCGTGCGCGAAGGAAGAGGAGGAGGCCAGGGTCAGGCCGGCGACCACTGCGAGGATGGTGGCGAAGGCGACCGCGGAGATCACGGCGAGCAGGATCGCGCCGCCGGTGGAGCCCGCACCGCCGCCGATCTCCTGGGCGAGCAGCGGCGCGGCCGTGTTGCCCGCCTTGTTGGACTTGATGATCTCGTCCCGGTTGAGCAGCGCCGCGGCGCCGAAGCCCAGGGCGATGGTCATCAGGTAGAAGGCGCCGATGATGCCGATGGCCCAGTTCACGGACTTGCGGGCGGCCTTGGCCGTGGGGACGGTGTAGAAGCGGATCAGGATGTGCGGCAGGCCCGCGGTGCCCAGGACCAGGGCGAGGCCCAGCGAGATGAAGTCCAGCTTGGTGAGCGAGTCCTTGCCGTACTTCATCCCGGGTTCCAGGAACTTGACGCCCTGTCCGCTGTTCTCGGCCGCCTTGCCCAGCAGGTCGGAGATGTTGAAGTTGAACTTCAGCAGCACCAGGAAGGTGATCAGCAGCGCGCCCGCGATCAGCAGGACAGCCTTGATCATCTGGACCCAGGTGGTGCCCTTCATGCCGCCGATGGTCACGTAGACGATCATCAGGACACCGACCAGCGCGACGACGGCGACCTTGCCGCCGTCGCTCGTGATGCCCAGGAGCAGCGAGACGAGCACGCCCGCGCCGGCCATCTGGGCGAGCAGGTAGAAGATCGAGACGACGATCGTGGAGGTGCCGGCGGCGGTGCGGACGGGCCGCTGGCGCATCCGGTACGCGAGCACGTCGCCCATCGTGTAGCGGCCGGAGTTGCGCAGCGGCTCGGCGACGAGCAGCAGGGCGACCAGCCAGGCGACGAGGAAGCCGATGGAGTACAGGAAGCCGTCGTAGCCGAAGAGGGCGATGGCTCCGGCGATGCCGAGGAAGGACGCGGCGGACATGTAGTCGCCGGAGATGGCGAGGCCGTTCTGGAAGCCGGTGAACTGGCGGCCGCCCGCGTAGAAGTCGGCGGCGTCCTTGGTCTGGCGGCCGGCCCAGATCGTGATGATCAGGGTGGCGACGACGAACAGCCCGAACAGGGTCATGATCAGCGGACGGTGTTCGGTGGCTCCGGCGGCGACCGTCGTCAGGGGGAGCGCTGCACTCATTCTCCGGCCTCCATGCGCGCCTTGATGGCCGCGCCCTTGGGGTCGAGGTTGGCGGCGGCGTGCCGCGAGTACAGCCAGGCGATGAGGAAGGTCGTCGCGAACTGGGCGAGGCCGAGGACGAGGGCGACGTTGATGTTGCCGAAGAGCTTGGTCCCCATGAAGTCGCCCGCGTAGTTGGACAGCAGGACGTAGAGCAGGTACCAGGCGATGAAGGCCACGGTGAGCGGGAAGGCGAAGGAGCGGTAGGAGCCGCGCAGCTCCGCGAACTCGGCACTCTGCTGCACGGTCACGAACTCTTCGGCCGTCGGGGTCGCCGACGGCGCTCCCGCGCTGCCCGGCGGCGGCGCTGCTTCGGTGGTCACGGGGGACTCTCCTTGTGACGCGGGTGCGGTGGGGACTACGGACAAAACAACCTCCGTGTGGGGGGACGGTGGCGCTGATCCCCCTCTGTCAACGGCACGGCCGGCGCGTCGGGACGGTTCAACACCAGATGTTTCTTTGGCTGCTTATCTTTTTGGACGCTGATTTCTCGAACTGATGGCGCAAGACCGAACGTCAGCACTAGGTTCACGTGACATGAACCCGTCGGGCGCGACCGCGCCCGCACGGCTCTGTCACGATCACGATGATGTGGAGAACCCATGGCTCATCTGGGAACCGGTCGCCGGCGCGCTCTCGCCGTTCCGGTCGGGCTGGCGCTCACGGCCTCGCTCGCCTTCCTGCCCTCGGTCGCGGCCTCTGCCGCTCCGCTCGGCAACACGGCGGACGCGGCGGCCGCCGTCAAGGCCGACACCACCGGACCCAAGCTGTCGTACGTCGCGAACCTGACCGCGTACGGCACGGTGAAGCAGGCGAAGAAGTCGATCGAGCGGGCCGGCGGAACGGTGGTGACGGCCTATGAGCAGATCGGCGTCGTCGTCGCGCACTCCCAGAACCCGGACTTCGCCAAGCAGTTGCGGGCCCAGCGCAGCCTGTTCGTCTCGGTCGGCGCCACCCGTACGGCCCCCCTCTCGGTGGTGCAGACCACCGAGGAGGGAACGACGCAGCAGCTGAGCGCGGCGGACGCCGCCAAGGCCGCGGCGCAGGCCGAGCCGGGGCAGGAGCCCCTGGAGTCCAACCAGTGGGACCTGCGTGCTATCAAGGCCGACCAGGCTCACAAGATCAACGATGGCAGCCAGGACGTCACCGTGGGTGTCATCGACACGGGTGTTGACGACACCCACCCGGATCTCGCCCCGAACTTCTCCAAGGGCCAGTCCGCCAACTGCGTCGGCGGCGTCGCGGACACCACCGAGGGCGCCTGGCGTCCGTACGCGGACGGCAGCGACCACGGCACCCACGTTGCGGGCACCATCGCGGCCGCGCGCAACGGGATCGGCATCAGCGGCGTGGCGCCCGGCGTCAAGGTCGCCGCGATCAAGGTGAGCGAGCCCGCGACCAGCCTCTTCTACACCGAGGCGGTCGTCTGCGGCTTCATGTTCGCCGCCGAGAAGGGGATCGAGGTGACCAACAACAGCTACTACGTCGACCCCTGGCTCTACAACTGCAAGTCGGACGACGACCAGAAGGCGCTGGTGGAGGCCCTCGCCCGGGCGACGAAGTTCGCCGAGCGCAAGGGCGTGCTCAGCGTGGCCTCGGCCGGCAACTCGAACCACGACCTGGCCGGCGCCACCATCGACGACGCCAGCAGCCCCAACGACACCACCCCGGTGCCGCGCACCATCGACCCCAAGGTCTGCCTGGACCTGCCCACCCAGCTGCCGGGTGTCGTCACGGTGAGCTCGACCGGTGACAAGGGCTTCAAGGCGTACTACTCCAGCTACGGTCTCGGCGTCGTCGACGTCGCGGGCCCCGGCGGCGACAAGTACCAGGTCCCGGCCACGCCGGACGCCAACGGCCGCGTGCTGTCGACCGTCCCGGGCGGCGGCTACGGCTACAAGCAGGGCACCTCGATGGCCGGCCCGCACGTCGCCGCCGTCGCGGCGCTGCTCAAGAGCAGGCACCCGCACGCCACGCCCTCGCAGCTCCAGGCGCTGCTGAAGGCCCAGGCCACGAAGGTGGCGTGCCCCGAGAAGGTCTACGACTCCACGGGCGCGCTGGTCGACGCCACCACCTGCAACAGCAAGTGGGGCCAGACCGGCTACTACGGCCACGGCCTGGTCGACGCGCTGAAGGCCGTCAAGTAAAGGCCGTCAAGCAGTCGGCTGACCGGACGTAGGAGAGGGCCGGGCGGGGGTGAACCCCCGCCCGGCCCTCTCCTGCTCGCCCCTACGGGGTCAGGGCTTGATCATCACCTTGAGCGCGCTGCGGTCGTCCATCGCGCGGTAGCCGTCGGGGGCCTCGTCCAGGGAGACCGCCCGGTCGAAGACGGGCGCCGGGTCGATCGCGCCGCTGAGCACGTCCGCCAACAGCTCCGGGATGTACGCGCGGACGGGGGCCACACCGCCGCGCAGGGTGATGTTGCGGTCGAACATGACGCCCAGGTCGAGGCCGGTGCCGCTGCCGTGCGGGACGCCGACGTAGCCGATGGCCCCGCCGTCGCGCGTGATGTTCACGGCGGTGCGCATGGACTGCTCGGTGCCGACCGCCTCGATGACGGAGTGCGCGCCCTGTCCCCGGGTGAGCTCGCGCACGGCGGCCTCCGCGGCCTCGCCGCGCTCGGCGACGACGTCGGTGGCCCCGAAGAGCTTCGCGATGTCCGTACGGGCGGCGTGGCGGCCCAGTGCGATGATCCGCTCGGCGCCGAGGCGCTTGGCCGCGAGGACGCCGCACAGCCCGACCGCGCCGTCACCGACGACGGCGACCGTGCCGCCCTTGCGGACGCCCGCGCCCAGCGCGGCGTGGTGCCCGGTGCCCATGACGTCGGAGAGCGCGAGCAGCCCGGTCAGCAGGTGGTCGTCGGACGCGGCCTCCGCGGGCAGCTTGACCAGGGTGCCGTCGGCGTGCGGGACGCGGACCGCCTCGCCCTGGCCGCCGTCGTGGCCGACCGAACCCCAGAAGCCGCCGTGCTCGCAGGAGGTGTACAGGCCCTCGGAGCAGTAGTCGCAGGTGCCGTCGGACCACATGAAGGGGGCCACGACGAGGTCGCCGGCGCGCAGGCCCGAGACCGCGGATCCGGTCTCCTCGACGACGCCGAGGAACTCGTGGCCGATCCGCTGGCCGGGCTGGCGCTGCGCCTCGCCGCGGTAGGCCCAGAGGTCGCTGCCGCAGATGCAGGCACGCAGGACGCGGACGACGGCGTCCTCGGGGCGCTGGATCGCAGCGTCGGGCACCTCCTCCACGCGGATGTCGTGCGGGGCGTGGATGACGGTGGCGCGCATGGTGGTGCAGTCCTCCGGCTCGGGGGTAGGTCGTTCAGTCTTGTATGACTTCCCTACCGTACGCCTGCGTGGCGGGGAGCGCGCCCGAGGCCAGCAGGTACTGGGCCGCGAGGTACGTGGCCATGATCCAGAAGTCGGGGCGGGGCAGCTGCGGCCACTCGGCGACCCCGGTGGCGATCAGCGTGTCGGAGATCAGGAACAGCGCCCCGCCGAGCCCCGCCGCCCGGCCGAGGGCACTGGAGCGGTAGGCCATGGCCGTGAGCAGCAGGCTGTACCCCGCGACGGGCACGCGCAGGTCGGCCGGCAGGTCGCCCCAGAGCAGCGCGACGGTCCCGACGAGCGCCACGGCGTACGCGCCCCCGAGCGCGGGGCTCGTCCTGCCCCGGCCGAAGAGCACGAGGTAGCAGACGTGGCCGGCGGCGAAGGAGCCCATGCCGACGAGGAAGGCGGCATCGGCGTCGAAGAGCAGGGCCAGGTCCCCGCCCCACCCGAACAGCAGGGCCGCGACCAGCAGTCGGGGCGCGCCGCGGGTGATCACGTACGCCACCAGCAGCGGCATCAGCAGCGGCTTGGCGAGGACGTGCCCGAGGTGCCAGCCGGCCAGCAGCGAGCCGAGGTCGGCCGCGGCGGCGGCTCCGAAGGCGCCGAGCAGCACCCGTCCGGCGAGGCCGGCCCCGGCGGCCGCGGGGCGGGCCGCCCAGGACGGCGTACGGGATTCGGTGGCGCTCACGCGACGCGCTCCTGATCCGGGGCGGGGGTCTGGGCGGCGGGGGTCTGGGCGGCGGGGGTCTGGGCGGCGGGGGTCTGGGCGGCGGGGGTCTGGGCGGCGGCGGCCGGGGCAGCGGCGGCCGGGGCCTGCGCGGGCTGCCAGCCGGGGCCGCCGAAGACGCGTCCGGCGCGCTCGCGCCAGCTGTGGGCGGCGCGTACGTCCCGCGCGATGGAGGCGTACTCGTGGGTGGCGACCCGCAGCGGGTTGTAGGTGCTGATGTTCTTGGTCAGGCCGAAGACGGGCTTGTCGGTCTCCCCCACCCAGGAGCCGAACATCCGGTCCCAGACGATCAGGATCCCGCCGAAGTTGCGGTCCAGGTAGCCGCCCTGGGAGGCGTGGTGGACGCGGTGGTGGGAGGGGGTGTTGAGGACGTACTCGAAGGGCCGCGGCAGCTTGTCGATCCGCTCGGTGTGGATCCAGAACTGGTAGACGAGGTTGACCGAGTAGCAGAACGCGATGGCGGCCGGGTGCACGCCGAGGGCGATCATCGGCAGGTAGAACGGCCACGAGGTGGCGCTGGTCCAGGGCTGGCGCAGGGCGGTGGTGAGGTTGAACTTCCGGCTGCTGTGGTGCACCACGTGGCAGGCCCAGAGGATCCGGATGACGTGGTGCCCGCGGTGCTGCCAGTAGTAGCAGAAGTCCTGCGCGAGCAGCATCAGCGGGAAGGTCCACCACAGGAACGGCACGCGCAGCGGCGTCAGCTCGTACACGGCGGTGTAGATCGCGACGACCGGGATCTTCCAGAGCAGGTCGAAGCCGATGCTGCCGAGTCCCATGCCGACGCTGGTGACGGCGTCCTTGGTCTCGTACCCGGCTGCGTCCTCGTCGGGATGGATCCTGTAGCTCACCAACTCGATGACGGTGAGCAGTACGAAGGCGGGTATGGACCACAGCACGACATCGGGCAGGTTCGGCATGTCCGCACCATAGAGGCGCTTCGGGGCCGCCGCTAGGGGTTGTTACCGATCGGTATCCATCGGGGTTACCGGCGGTTCGCGCGATGATGTGCCGACCGAGGGGACGGTGGGGGATGACGGGCTTGGAGACGGCTCTCTTACGGGTGGCGGGCACGGCGGCGGGGACGCTGCTGCGGTCGCGCCTGGGCCAGGTGCCGGGAGCGGGGCTGACGGACGCACCGGTGCGCCCGGCCGCCCGCTGGCGCCGCCCGGTACAGCTGGGCGAGCCGGAGGTCCGCCGGCTCGCCGAGGCGCTGGCGGAGCGGCTGGGCGAGGCCGTGTCCCGGCTGCCGGAGCACGAGCGGCTGGCCGCGCTGGACGCGGTGGCCGACGCCTTCGCCGGGGCGCAGGGCCTGGACCCGGACGCCCTCTTCGCGGCGGACCTGGACCCCGGGGCCCTGGCGGCCGCCCTGCCCGTGCCGCGCGCGGCCGGCCTGAGCACGGCGGCCGAGGCCGCGTACCGGGACCTGGTCCGGCTGTGCTGCGCCCACGCGGTCGAGTACGTGACGACCCTGCCGGGATTCGGCGCCCGGGCGGACGTGGAACTGGTGCGCCGCACCGGCCAGTTGGCCCGGGCGGTGGACCGGCTGGCGGCGGACCGCCCCGACGGGGCCGCGTACGCCTTCGAGCAGCGCTACGCGCAGTACGTCGCCGACACCCACGGCCGCGTCCAGCTCTTCGGCCTCACCCTCAGCCGCGCCCGGCAGGAATGGCCGCTGGACGTGGCCTACATCAGCCTGACGGTGAGCGGCGAGCAGCCGCTGCTGCCGGGCGTGCCCGAGGCGCACCAGACCCCGGTGCGAGCCGAGCAGGCCCTCGCAGCCGCCGAGCGGGTGCTGCTGCGCGGCCCGGCGGGCTCGGGCAAGAGCACGCTGTTGCAGTGGCTCGCCCTGAACGCGGCCCGGCAGGCGGACGGGGCGTGGAGCACCTGCGTCCCGTTCGTGCTGCGCCTGCGCTCCTTCACCTCGTCCGACAGCCTGCCGCTTCCCGAGGACTTCCTGCGCGCCTGCGGCGTCCCCCTCTCCGCGCCGCCCGGCTGGGTGGAGGAGCTCATGGTCAGCGGCCGGGCGCTGGTCCTGGTCGACGGCGTGGACGAGGTCCCGCTGCGGCTGCGCGCCCGTACGCAGTCCTGGCTGCGCTCGCTCCTCGCCGCCTTCCCGAAGGCCCGGTACGTGGTGACCACCCGCCCGTCGGCGGTGCCGGAGGACTGGCTCGCGGGCCAGGGGTTCACCACCCACTCCATGCTGGCGATGGAGCACGAGGACATCCGGGCGTTCGTCGCGCACTGGCACGCGGCGGCCCGCGCGCAGGACGCGGGGGCCGGGGAGGACGTCGACGCGCACGAGGCCTCTCTGCTGGAGGCGGTGGGCAGCCGCCGCGACCTGGCCCGGCTGGCGACCAACCCGCTGATGTGCGCGCTGCTCTGCGCCCTGAACCGCGACCGGCGGATGCAACTCCCGCGGGCCCGCAAGGAGCTGTACGACGCGGCGCTGGACATGCTGCTGGTCCGGCGGGACACCGAGCGGGAGATCTGCGGGGTCGAGGGGGTGTACCTGACCCGCGACGAGCAGATCGCCCTGCTCCAGCGGTTCGCGTACTGGCTGATCCGCAACGGGCAGATGGAGGCGAGCCGGTACGAGGCCGTGGCGCTGCTGGGCGAATGGCTCGACGCGATGCCGCAGGTGCGGGCGCCCGGCGGCGCCGAGCAGGTCTTCTCCCACCTGCTGATCCGCAGCGGGCTGCTGCGCGAGCCGGTGACGGGCTCGGTGGACTTCGTGCACCGCACCTTCCAGGACTACCTGGCCGCCAAGGCCGCGGTGGAGGCACGGGACCTCGGCGTCCTGGTGAGGAACGCCCATGACGACACCTGGGACGACGTGGTCCGCATGGCGGTGGGCCACGCCCGTCCGGACGAGCGGTCCCGCCTGCTGCGCGGCCTGCTGCGCCGGGCCGACAAGGTGAAGGGTGCCCGCAGCCGTCTGGTCCTCCTGGCAGCGGCCTGCCTGGAACACGCCCCGGAACTGGACCGCGAGGTGCGCCGGGAGATCGAGACCCGCACGGCCGATCTGCTGCCGCCGCAGCGGTTCTCGCAGGCCGAGGAACTGGCGAAGGCCGGGGAACTGGTCCTCGACCTCCTGCCCGGGCCGCGCGGCCTGTCGGACCGGGAGGCGGCGGCGGTCGTCCAAACGGCTTACCTCGTGGGCGGGCCGCAGGCTCTGGGTGTCATCGCAAGGTTCCGGACCGATACCCGGTTCGGTGTCAAGGTCCAGCTCGCGCACGGCTGGCAGTATTTCGACCGTGCCGAGTACCTCGAAGCGGTCCTGGCCGAGGTCGATCTGTCGACCACGTACCTGAGGGTGGAATCGGGCGAGGAACTGGCCCTGCTGGACCGGCTCCCGGGGCTCAGGTTCCTGTCCTTGCGGGGAGGGTACGGGATACCCGCTCCGGTGAGGGGCATGGTCGACCTTGAGGGGCTCGCCCTTCAACGGAACGGGTTGCTCGCCGACTTGTCCCCGCTGTCGCGGCTCGAACGTCTCGCCTATATGAACCTGGACGAATGCCCGGGCGTCGGCAGTCTCGCGCCGCTGATGGGGCTGCCCATCCAGTCCCTGAGCCTGTGGCGCATGCGCGCAGGCCTGTCACTGACCCCGCTGTCCTCCATGGACTCCCTCACCGGCTTGTCCCTGGGCTTCGCCACCGGCCTTCCCGATGTCGCGGCCCTGCCCGCAATGGACGGTCTGCGCTCACTGGGGCTGTCCGAGGAGGCGTCCCACATGGAACTGCACGGGCTCGAACGGTGGCCGGACATCAGGGTCCTGACCCTCTGCAGTGGGCGGCAGGTCGATCAGCTCGCGGGGCAGCGGTCCGCGCCGGCTCTGGACCTTCTGCAACTGCAGACCATGCCCGTCGATCCCCGGGCACTGGTCCGGCACGAGCAGCTGACCCAGCTCACCATGTTCAGGTGCACCCTGGCTACGGGGCTGGAGCCCCTGCTGGAACTGCCCCGCCTGACCCGCCTCACTGTCAGTCACTCCGCCGGACCCGTCGACCTGTCCCCGCTGGCGACCGCCGAGAACCTGGTCATCGAGGTGTACGGACCGAACACGCTGATCGGCGCCGACCTGTTCCCGCCGGAGCGGCTCGTGTACATGAGCTGAGCCGCCCCGGGCGGGGAACCGGGCTACCAGACCCGGACCGAGCCCCCTCGGGCGAAGGCCGGGCTGGTGGCCTCGGGCGGGACCTCGGTGAGGGGCTCGGCGATCTCCGAGACCAGCGGCCCGTACTTGGCCGCGACCGCGTCCAGCAGGGTCAGGTCGAAGCCGTAGACCCGGGCGGCGTTGCCGCCGACCATGGCGGCCACCTCCTCGCGCGGGAGGCCCGCGTAGGCGATGCGCAGGCCCTCCCGGGAGTAGGGGGTCGTGCCCTCGTCATGGGGGTAGTCGCTGCCCCACATGATCTTGTCGAGTCCGATCCGCTCCCGCAGCGGGACCTCGTGCGGACGCATGAAGCTCGCGCCGACGAAGCAGTTGTCCCGCCAGACCTCGCTCGGGCCCCGGCCCATCGAAGCGGCGAGGCCCGCGCCGAACTTGGACTCCGCCGTGGCCGAGGCCGCCACCAGGCGGCCGTGGTAGTAGTCCAGCATCTCCATCACGCCCGGGATCCAGCCGGAGCCCTGCTCCGTCAGGACCAGCTTGAGGCCCGGGTGGCGGTGGAAGGCTCCGCCGAAGACGAGGTGCCACAGGGCGCGGTGCGAGAACCAGGTCGTCTCCACCATGAAGACCGCCCGCGCCGCGGGTTCGTCCCCGAGCGGGGGCGAGGCCGAGCCGCCGTGGTGGTTGACCGGGACGTCGAGCTCATCGCACACCGCCCAGATCGGGTCGTACACGGCCGAGTAGAGCTCCGGGACGGTGGAGCCGGGCGGTACGCCGGGCAGCAGGATGCCGCCCGTGAGGCCCGCCTCCCTCGTACGGCGGATCTCCTTCACCGCCGCGTCCACGTCGTTCAGCAGGATCTGCACCACGCCCGCGCGCCGCCCCGGCGCGTCCGCGCAGAAGTCCGCCAGCCAGCGGTTGTGGGCCTGGAGCCCGGCCCACCGCATCGTGTACTCCGCAGCCGTCGGGGGCTGGGCCATCAGGGAGGCCTTGGGGAAGAACGGCGGGATGGTGTTGGGGAAGAGGACCTCGGCGACGATGCCGTCCGCCTCCAGCTCCGCCAGCCGTCGCGCCGAGTTCCAGTTGCGGTCCGCCGTGTCCGCGAGGAGGTCCTCGTACGGGTTCACGTAGGTGGCGGCCCAGGCGTCGAACTCGTCGTGGTACCGCTTCTCCAGGTACGGCTTGTAGTCCAGCAGGTCGGCGCCCGCGTGGCAGTCCGCCGAGATGACGGTGTAGCGGTCCTCGGTCACTGCGAGACCCCCAGCACCGGGAAGTCGTTCTCCGTCAGCCAGTGGCGTCCCACGTCACGCGAGCGGGCCCAGGAGGCCTCCACCGCCGCCTGGTCCGGGCTCTGGCCCAGCTCGGCCGGTGTGGGGCCGATCCGGCGGGCGATCGGGGCCAGCTTCGCGGTGTCGAAGCCGAAGACGTCCGCCGCCGCCAGGCCCAGCATCCGGCGGGTCTCGCCGACCGGGATGTCGTGGAAGGTGTTCTTGAGCCAGGTGCGGGTGTTGGGCCAGGTGCCCTCGGGGTGCGGGAAGTCCGAGCCCCACAGGATGTTGTCCACGCCGATCTCGTAGCGCTGGGCGAGTTCCCGGCGCTTGGTGTTCGTCGCGCAGACGAAGACCTGGCGGTCCAGGTACTCGCTCGGCGGCCGCTTCAGCTCCGCGAACGGCGAGAGCTTCTTGCCGCCGTGCGCGCCGAGGTAGAGCCGGTCCATGAACCACAGCTGGTTCGGCAGCCACCAGCAGCCCGACTCCGCGACGCCGAACTTCAGGCCGGGGTGCCGCTCGAAGACCCCGGACCAGAGCAGGAACCACAGCGGCCGGGCCGGCCACCAGGTGACCTCGGAGACGTAGATGCCGAGGTGGTCCCCGTACTCGTGGCGGGGCGCGGCCCCCGAGTGGGTGACGATCGGCATCGCGGTCTCGGCCGCCGCCGCCCAGACCGGGTCGTAGCGGCGGTCGTGGTAGGGCGCCTTGTCCACCCACATCGAGGGGATCATCAGCGCGCCCAGCCCGGACTCCTTGGCCCGGTGGATCTCGGCGACGACCTTCGACGGCTCGCCGGTGATGGGCAGCAGGGCCACCCCGCAGTGGCGCTCGGGGTTGGCGGAGACGAACTCCGAGAGCCAGCGGTTGTGCGCCTGGGCGCCCGCCATGCCGAGCTCCGGGTCCTGGTCGCCGGAGAGCCCGAGGCCCACCCCGAAGGGGGCGGCGGTCTGGCTGTCGACGGCGTCCGCGTCCGGGAAGACGACCTCGGCGGCCACGCCGTCGCCGTCGAGTTCCTTGAGCCGCTGGGTGGAGTCCCAGCCGCCCTTGAGGCCCTCCTCGTGGTCGTGGAACCACTTCTCGGCGAAGGCCTCGTTGCGCACGCCCAGGCGGGTGGCCTCCTCGCGGCGGGCGTCGCGCTGGCCGAGGAACTCGTCGAACTGGGGGTGGAAACGGGAGTCGAGGTAGGGGCGGTACTGCTCGGTCGGCAGGCCCGCGTGGCAGTCGGAGGAGATGATCAGGTACGGGTCTTCGTACGCGTTCACTGCGAGGCTCCTCAGTCGAGGATGAAGCTTTCCAGGTAGGCGGGGTTGGCGCGGTCGAGCATCGACTGCGACCTGGCGCGGATCTGCCGGTCGCTGTGCTCGCTGGCCGGGAGCATCCAGAAGCGGTCGGCGCGGATGCCGTCCACGACGTGTTCGGCGACCTCCTCGACCGGAGTGAAGTTCACCTCGTGTCCGGCCCGCTTCATCGCGGCCTCGTACTGGTCGAGGCTGCGGTACGGGGTCTTGCGCGGCCGCTCCTTCGCATAGCGGTCGGGCCGGTTGCGGTGCGACTCCCACAGCCCGGTGCGCAGCATGTGCGGTCCGGGGAAGAGGACGGAGGCGCCGATGTCCGCGCCCTCCGCCTTGAGGTGGGCGTAGAGGGATTCGGTCATGGTGACCACGGCCGCCTTGGTGACGGCGTACACGGAGGCGGTGGGCAGCGGGGCGATCCCGCCGTCGCCGGAGGAGGTGTTGACGACGTGGCCGGGGCCGCCGGCCGCGATCATGCGGGGCACGAAGGCCTGGATGCCGTGGAAGACGCCCCAGACGTTGACGGAGAAGGCCCACTTCCAGTCGTTGGGCTCGTGCTCCCACATCCGGCCCTCGGCGCCGGAGCCGACGCCCGCGTTGTTGCACAGGACGTGCACGGCGCCGAAGGTCTCGTACGCGGCGTCCGCGAGGGAGAGCACGGAACCGCGGTCGCTCACGTCGACGAGCCGGGCCAGCACCTGCGCCCCGTCGGCGGTGAGCTCGTCGGCCGCCTTGCGCAGGGCGCCCTCCTCCACGTCGGCGAGGACGACCCGCAGGCCCTCGGCGGCGAAGCGGCGGGCCATGGCGAGGCCGATGCCGCTCGCGGCTCCGGTGACCACGGCCACCTGTCCGGATTCGAGGCGCATCTCACACGCTCCCCTCGGGCGGCCCGTCCATGATCTGCATGGGGTCGTCGTAGCGCTGGTGGATGTAGGGGAGCAGGGCCTGGGCGCTGACCCGCTCGACGACCCTGCCCTTCTGGTCGGTGGTCTTCTCGCCGATGGTGATCTCCACGATCCTGCGTACGGGGAGGTCGGCGACGGGGTCGAACATCGACTCCCGGAGCACCACGTCGCCGGTGATGTGCTCCAGCTTGCGGACCTTCTCGTTGCGCGTGCAGTGCACGAGCACCGGGTCGGAGTCGAAGCCCGAACCGTCCACCGCGGGAAGGAACTTGAAGTAGAAGTCGGTCTTCACCGTCGGCTCGGGCGCCGGCAGTTCGCGGTCCACCGCCCCGCGCACCTCCACGAAGGCGATCCCGTGCCGGGCCAGGGCGGCCCGTACGACGAGCCCGTCGCGCTCGACGGTGACCTCGCCCAGCTTCTTCGGCTCGCCGAAGACCTCGCGGCCGCCGACGAGGGCGCGCTCGTGGGTCATCGGCATGACCAGCGGGTACCAGCCCTCGACCCCGTCGTGCTGGGCGGCGACGGCCACCGAGCCGGCGCCGAGCGGATAGCCGGGCAGGTCCACCTTGCTGATGTTGGCCCGCACGAGGGGCCGTTCGGCCGGCTTGAGCGGCGGCGGCAGCACCGCCGCCACCACGTCCGGGTCGCTCTCCCACACGGCCACCACACCGGTGGACCAGATGTCGGGGAGCTTGGAACTCTTCTCGCGCGACGCCGCGATCTCGGCCTCGGTGCGCGCTCCGTACCGTATGCGTGCCATGAATCGCACCACCCTCGTCTTGAGCGGGGTCAGGTCTGTAACACAGTTACACCGACACCGATGAAGGGTAAAGACCCCTGCACCGACGAGAACTGACGGACCGACAGAAACGTAGGGCGGATGCCATGGCCAGAACCACCCTAACCCGCGGCGAGGTGCTGGACGCAGCCGCCCTCCTCGTCAAGCAGCACGGTCCGGCCGCCCTGACCATGCGCAAGCTGGCCGCCGAGCTGGGCACGGCGGTGACCTCGATCTACTGGCACGTCGGCAACCGCGAGTCCCTGCTCGACGCCCTCGTGGAGCGGACCGTGCAGGAGATGGGCGCCATCCTCCCCCAGACTCCGTCCGGGGGGACCCCCGGGGCCGGCCGCACCCCCGCCGAGCGGATCCTCTCGGTGGCCGGGATCCTGCGGCGCGAGCTGCGCGATCGCCCGCACCTGATCGCGATGGTCCACGAACGGGGGCTCACCGACCGGATGTTCCTGCCCGCGCAGCAGGCGCTGGTCCACGAGGTGCACGGGGCCGGACTGCGCGGCGCCCGCGCCGCCGACGCGGTGCGCGCGATCCAGTTCCAGATCATCGGGTTCGTGCTGGTGGAGCGCAATCGCGAACGCTCCCCCGCGCAGTCCCCCGCCGAGAGCGAACTCTGGGACCCGGCCAACGCCCCCCACGACCCGCCGCTCGCCCGCGCCCTGGCCCGCCCGGCGGATCCCGAGCACCTCTTCCAGCTCTCGGTACGGGCCCTGGTCGCGTCCCTGCTCCGGTCCGGAGCCGACCGCCCGCCCCCGGCCGGACGCCCGTGACGGGGCATCGGGCCCCGGCTGTCGGTCCGGGCCGATATCCTCTGTGACCATGCTCGCCGACCGTACGACCGCAGAGACGACGTGGCCGACCGCCTACCCACAGGGGTACGCGGTCGTCGACGTGGAGACCACCGGGCTCGCTCGTGACGACCGGATAGTCTCTGCCGCCGTCTACCGGCTCGACGCCCAGGGCAATGTGGAGGACCACTGGTACACCCTGGTCAACCCGCAGCGGGACCCCGGACCGGTGTGGATCCACGGGCTGACCAGCGACATGCTCCAGGGCGCGCCGCTCTTCAAGGACATCGCCGAGGAGTTCGCCGGCCGGCTCGCGGACCGTGTGCTCGTCGCGCACAACGCGATCTTCGACTGGCAGATGATCGCCCGGGAGTACGCGAGGGCCGCCGAGACCGCGCCGGTCCGTCAGCGGCTGTGCACCATCGCCCTGTCGAAGGAGCTCAACCTCCCGCTGCCCAACCACAAGCTGGAGTCGCTCGCCGCGCACTTCGGCGTGGTCCAGCAGCGCGCGCACCACGCGCTCGACGACGCCCGGGTCCTGGCGGAGGCGTTCCGGCCGTCGCTGCACGCGGCCGCGCGGGACGGCGTACGGCTGCCGCTGCTGGAGTGCCGGCCGCTGACGGAGTGGTCGGACTCCCCCGCCGCCCCGCGCGTCGGGTACCAGGCGTCGTACGGGAGCGGCAGCTGGCGGCCCTCGCGCAAGCGCCCGCCGTGCCCCCACCCGAACCCGGGACGCTTCGAGGACGGCAAGCCGCTCAAGCAGGGCATGCGGATCGCCTTCTCCGGCGACACCTCGGTGGACCGGGAGCTGCTGGAGGACCGCGCGGTGGAGGCGGGACTGCACATCGCGACGAGTGTGTCGCGGCTCACGAGCCTGCTGGTGACCAACGACCCGGACTCGGCCACCTCGAAGACGGTCAAGGCGAAGTCGTTCGGCACGCCGGTCGTGGACGAGGCCGCCTTCACCCAGCTGCTGCGGGACGTGGCCCCGGCTCAGGACTGAGCGTTGGGCCGGCCGGGTGCAGGCGGGGCGACTCACCCCGGTGGATCTTGTTCCGGTCGGCCGCCCTGCGCAGCATGCGGCGCATGGCACGTTGCGAAGTCTGCGGGAACGACTACGGCATGTCCTTCGAGGTGCACGCGCAGGGCGCCGTGCACGTCTTCGACTGCTTCTCCTGCGCCATTCACCGCATGGCGCCCATCTGCGAGCACTGCCGGGTCCAGATCATCGGACAGGGTGTCGAGGTCGAGGGCCAGTGGTTCTGCGGCGGGCACTGCGCCCGCGCGGAGGGGAAGGTGGGCATCACCGACCGCGTCTGACCCCCGCCGCCCGGCGCTCCCCGTCCTCCCCTCCCCTCCCCTCCCCTCCCCTCCCCTCTCCCCCTCTTCCGCCCACGCGACCCCGGACGGCCACCCGGCCGCCGGGGTCCTCGCCGCTGGGGGTACCGTCGTGGGCGTGTACCGCTTTGTGCTGACCCGGCAGTGGGTGTGCCTCACCCTCATCGGCCTCGCCCTCGTCCCCGCGATGATCAAGCTGGGGTTCTGGCAGTTCCACCGCCATGAGCACCGGGTCGCCCAGAACGAGCTGATCGCCGCGAACCTGTCCGCGAAGCCGGTCCCCATGACCGAGATCACCTCCCCCGGCCACCGGGTCCCGCGCGCAGACTTCTGGCGCGCCGTCACCGCCACCGGCACGTACGACCCCGCGCACGAGGTCGTCGTACGGATGCGCACCTCCAACGACGACAAGGTCGGCTTCCAGGTCATCACCCCGCTCGTGCTCGCCGACGGCCGGGCGGTGCTGGTCAACCGCGGCTGGGTGCCCGGCGGCGACGACCCGCGCGCCTACCCGCCGGTCCCCGCCGCGCCCTCGGGCGAGGTGACGGTGACCGGACGGCTGAAGGCCGACGAGACCAGCGGCGGCAGCGGCATCAAGGACCGCAAGGGCCTGCCCGACCGCCAGGTGATGCTCATCAACAGCGAGCAGCAGCAGGCTTCCCTGGGCAAGCCGGTCCTGGGCGGTTACCTGGAGCTCACCGCTCCGGTCCCGTCGGACGGCGGCCCCGAGGCGGTCGCCGAACCCGACCACGACTCCATCGGCCCGCACATGGCGTACGCCGTCCAGTGGTGGCTGTTCACCCTGGGCGTCCCCGCGGGCTGGGTGGTCCTGGTCCGCCGGGAGAAGCGCGACCGCGAGGAGGCGGCCGCGAAGGAGGCGGCGGCTTCCGCGGACCTGGAGCCGACGACCGCGTAGCGTTGGCCGCATGGATCTTGGACTGAAAGACCGCGTCTACGTCGTCACCGGCGCCACCCGGGGACTCGGCTACGCCTCCGCCCGCGAACTGGCGGCGGACGGCGCGAAGGTGATCGTGACCGGCCGGGACGCGGAACGCGCCGAGCGCGCGGCCGCCTCCCTGGGCCCCGAGGCGCTCGGCCTGGCGGCGGACAACGCCGACCCGGCGGCGGCCGCCCGGCTGATCGCCACGGCCCGCGAACGCTTCGGCCGCTTCGACGGGATCCTCATCAGCGTCGGCGGCCCGGCCCCCGGCTCCGCCGCGGACAACACCGACGAGCAGTGGGAGGCCGCCTTCGAGTCGGTCTTCCTCGGGGCGGTCCGCCTCGCCCGTGCGGCGGCGGCCGAGCTGGGCGAGGGCGGGGTCATCGGCTTCGTCCTGTCGGGTTCGGTCCACGAGCCGATCCCGGGCCTCACCATCTCCAACGGACTGCGCCCCGGCCTCGCCGGCTTCGCGAAGTCCCTCGCGGCGGAGCTCGGCCCGCGCGGGATCCGGGTGGTCGGCCTGCTGCCGGCCCGGATCGACACCGACCGGGTCCGGGAGCTCGACGCCCTGTCCGGCGACGCGCAGGCTGCCCGCGCGGGGAACGAGTCCCGCATCCCGCTGCGCCGCTACGGCACCCCGGAGGAATTCGGCCGCACCGCCGCCTTCGTGCTCTCCCCCGCGGCCTCCTACCTGACGGGCCTGATGCTCCCGGTCGACGGCGGCGCCCGGCACGGCTTCTGACGCGGCCTCCACCGCCGGGCGCAGGTTACGTGACCCGCTGCGCCCGGTGGGCGGTGACCTCCAGGCGGGCCTCCACCGGCAGCTCGGCCAGGCCCGCCGAGGTGCGGGCGTGGTCGAGCACCGGACCCGCCAGCCCGGCCAGCGCGTCGGCCGGTACCGCGTGGGGCTCCAGCTCCAGCGCCACCCGCAGGTGCGGCGCGCCCCGGCGGCCCAGCAGCGCGACCCGGCACCGCGCGACCCCGTCCAGGGCGCCCGCCTCCGCCGCCACCGCCTCCTCCAGCGCCCGGCCCCGCAGCACCGCGAAGGCCCCGTCCCCGGTGTCCACCACCACCGCGGCCGACCTGGAGCGGCGCAGCTGGGACAGCAGCCACCAGAGCGCCAGCAGCACGCACAGCGCGAGCCCGGCCAGCACCGCCCACGCCCACCAGCCCTCGGCGTGCCAGTACCGCCGCCGCGTCCCGGCGCCCAGCAGCGGTGCGTGGCGGCCGCCGAGCGGCCACGAAGCCGTCAGCAGCGACACCCCGGCCGCCAGCAGGACGAGCCCGCACAGTGCCAGCAGCGCCCTGTTCACGGCTCCGAGCAGCCCGTTCACCCCGTGCCTCCGGCGGCGCGGTCCACCCGTACCCGGGGCTCCACCGGGTGCGCCAGCCCGAGCTCCTCGATGCCGACGGCGAGCACCGCGTCCAGGTCCGCCCGTACGTCCTCCAGCTCGCGGAAGTGCGACGCGGCCCGGACCGCGATGTGGGCCCGGCCCACGCTGACCCGTACCGAGCGGACCCCGGACACCTCCATGGCCCGGTCCCGCAGCACCTGCGCGGCGGCCTTGCGCTCCAGCCCGGCGCGGACCCCGGCGTTCGCGGTGCGCATCGGCAGCACCCCGCGCAGGCCCGGGGTGGCGGCGAGCGCCAGGAGTACGGCCCCGGCCACGGCGAGGGCCCCGCCCGCGACCAGCACTCCGAGGTCCGCCGGGGTGTGGAGCTCCAGCCGGCGGGCGAGCTCGCGGCGCCAGTGCATCCCGGGCCGGTCAGCCCGTACGGCGGCCAGGTCGTAGAGGAACAGGCCCGCCGCTCCCAGCACCGCGAGTGCGGTCAGGGCGGCCGGGACCCGCCGGGCGGAGCGGAACCGGGCCGTCACCGCAGCCGCCGGACCCGGCCGGTGGCGGGTCCCGTCTGCGGGGCGTGGAGGTGCTCGATGTCGATGTCCACCTCGGGCACGGCCATCGCCGCACACGCCTCGATGCGGTCGGCGACCTGCTTGCGCACGGCCGCGCACTGGGCGGCTAGGTCGGAGGGGTAGTCGAGCTCCAGGCTGACCCGTACGCGTGCGATGTCGTGGTGCACCGTGACGGCGGCGTGCGGCGGGGCCGGTGCCGGACGCCCCCCGCGCTGCGCGGCGAGCGCCTCCCGGGCGGCCTGCGCGGCGATCTTGGCCACGACCCGGTCGGCGATACGGGTGGCCCCCCGGTCGGCGGCGGCCACCCGGGGCGGGGTGGACCGGGGCGGCGGCGCGGCGCCCGGTGTGCGCGGTGTGCTCATCGGAGCCCCTCACCCGCGCCGGTCGTCGCGGTCGCGGTCGCGGGGGCGGAAGAAGTCGCCCGGTTCGAGGTCGCCGTCGAGGAACCGGCCGACGACGAAGCCGATGGCGCCGAGCGCGGCCACCAGCAGAAAGGCCCCGAAGCCGCCGAAGTACCCGGCGAACCCCAGTGCCATGCCGGCCAACAGGCCGGCGACCGCCATGCTCATGCGGGCTCCCTTCGGCAAAAGGAACGGCTGGAGAAACGGCTGGAGGAACGGCTGGGGCGGCTACTGGAGCCGGGACTCCGGCTCCTCGTCTTCCTCGTCCGGCAGTTTCACGTCGCTGACCGCGATGTTGACCTCGACGACTTCCAGACCGGTCATCCGCTCCACCGCCGAGACGACGTTCTCACGGACGGCCCGGGCCACGTCCCGGATCGACACGCCGTAATCCACGACGATCTCCAGGTCGAGGGCCGTCTGGACCTCGCCGACCTCGGCCTTGACGCCCCGGCTCACGGCTGCCTTGGACCCGCCGGGCACCCGGTCGCGGACGGCGCCGAAGGTGCGGGAGAGGCCGCTGCCGCTGCCCATGGCGTGGACGCCGACCACCTCGCGGGCGGCCAGCCCGGCGATCTTCTCGACCACTCCGTCGGCGATGGAGGTGCGGCCCCGGTCGGCAGGGGCCTTGGCGGCGCTCCCTGGAGCGGATTCGGTCATCGGGTGTCCCTTCGCGCGTGCGGGCTCCCGACCACCGTAAGGCGGCGGGCCCGACGGCGCGCGGGACCCGGCCGCCCGCCGGCCGGGCCGGACCGCCCGGCGGGCGGTCCGGCCCGGGACACGGCGCCGCGGTTCAGTCGGAGACGCCGGCCAGGTCGCGCAGACGGCGGGCCTGCGCCGCGCGCTCGGCGGTGCGCTGTTCGTCGTACGGGCGGGACCCGGCGGCGCGCAGCAGCGCCTTGGTCTCGATCACGGCGTCCCGCGGCGGGGCCAGCAGGGCCGTGGTGAGGTCCTGGACGGCGGCGTCGAGTTCATCGGCGGGGACGACCAGGTTGGCGAGGCCGACGCGCTCGGCCTCCTCGGCGTGCACGAAGCGGCCCGTGGCGCAGATTTCGAGCGCGCGGGCGTAGCCGACCAGGGAGGTCAGCGGCTGGGTGCCTGCGAGGTCGGGGACCAGGCCCAGGCTGGTCTCGCGCATGGCGAACTGCACGTCGTCGGCGACGACGCGCAGATCGCACGCGAGCGCGAGCTGGAAGCCGGCACCGATCGCGTGCCCCTGCACCGCTGCGATGGAGATGATGTCGTTGCGCCGCCACCAGGTGAATGCTTCCTGGTACTCGGCGATGGTGGAGTCGAGCAGTTCGTCGGAACCGCGTGCCAGATCAAGGAAGGAAGGCTCACCCTCGAAGCCCTCGGGGGTGAAGGCCTGCCGGTCGAGCCCTGCGGAGAAGGACTGGCCCTCGCCGCGCAGCACGACGACCCGGACGGTGCCCGGCAACGACCTTCCAGCCTCCGTCAACGCCCGCCAGAGCGCGGGGGATTGAGCGTTTCGCTTGGCCGGATTGGTCAGTGTCACCGTGGCGACCGTGTCGTCGACGGTGAGCCGTACGCCGTCCTTGTCGAGCAGAGCCATCTGTATGCCTCCGGTGTGCAGGCGGCCGCATTCTCGGCCTAAGTGACTGCACAGTAACCACCCAGCCGACCACGGGGCCGACCGGGGGTCACCGAAGGAACCGTCGGAGCTGAAACCGCTGGGTCCATTGGAACCAAGTGTGGAACCGGTGGGTCAGGCCGTAGCCGCCTTCTTGCCGCGCGTCGCGCCACCGCGACCGCGCAGCGTGACTCCGGACTCGCTGAGCATCCGGTGGACGAATCCGTAGGACCGGCCGGTCTCTTCGGCCAGCGCCCGGATACTCGCACCGGAGTCGTACTTCTTCTTCAGGTCTGCCGCGAGCTTGTCGCGCGCGGCGCCGGTTACCCGGCTGCCCTTCTTCAGAGTCTCGGCCACCCGTGCCTCCTCATGGGAAGTGCGCTCTGGACTTCTCATGATCACCCCTCCCACGCTTCCTGGCCACCCATTCAGCAAGGTCGGTACGACGGCATTTCCCGAGGAGTGGACGCACGAGCAGAACGGAATCTCCTCTTCCGCCACATGACCTCCGTCACACTCCTCCGCACTCGACGGGAATCACCAGGTCAGGGGCCGAACGCGGAAAACGAGCGGCCCCGGTCACACATCCGTGCGGATGCGGCCGGGGCCGTCGAACAGCGTGCAACGGTACGAGACCGTCTCACTCAGATGATGGATCACGCCTGAGCCGAATGATCCATAAGGAACTGGATCACATCTCAGGCGAGTGCCACGAGGTCCCGGTAGTCCGGTCCCCACAGGTCCTCCACGCCGTCCGGAAGCAGGATGATCCGCTCCGGCTCCAGCGCCTCGACGGCGCCCTCGTCGTGCGTGACGAGGATGACCGCACCCTTGTACGTGCGCAGCGCGCCCAGGATCTCCTCGCGGCTGGCCGGGTCGAGGTTGTTGGTGGGCTCGTCGAGCAGCAGCACGTTGGCGGAGGAGACGACCAGGGTGGCCAGCGCCAGACGGGTCTTCTCACCGCCGGAGAGCACGCCCGCGGGCTTGTCCACGTCGTCGCCGGAGAACAGGAACGAGCCGAGGGTCTTGCGGACGGCGACCAGGTCCAGGTCCGGCGCGGAGGAGCGCATGTTCTCCAGCACCGTGCGCTCGGGGTCCAGGGTCTCGTGCTCCTGGGCGTAGTAGCCGAGCTTGAGGCCGTGACCGGGGACGACCGTGCCGGTGTCGGGCTTCTCGGTGCCCGACAGCAGGCGCAGCAGGGTGGTCTTGCCGGCGCCGTTGAGGCCCAGGATGACGACGCGGGAGCCCTTGTCGATGGCCAGGTCGACGTCGGTGAAGATCTCCAGCGAGCCGTACGACTTCGACAGGCCCTCGGCGGTCAGCGGGGTCTTGCCGCAGGGCGCCGGGTCGGGGAAGCGCAGCTTGGCGACCTTGTCGGAGACGCGGACGGCCTCCAGGCCCGCGAGCAGCCGGTCGGCGCGCTTGGCCATGTTCTGGGCGGCGACGGTCTTGGTCGCCTTGGCGCGCATCTTGTCGGCCTGCGAGTTCAGGGCCGCGGCCTTCTTCTCGGCGTTCTGGCGCTCGCGCTTGCGGCGCTTCTCGTCGGCCTCGCGCTGCTGCTGGTAGAGCTTCCAGCCCATGTTGTAGACGTCGATCTGGGACCGGTTGGCGTCCAGGTAGAAGACCTTGTTCACGACGGTCTCGACCAGGTCGACGTCGTGGGAGATCACGACGAAGCCGCCGCGGTAGGTCTTCAGGTAGTCGCGCAGCCACACGATCGAGTCGGCGTCGAGGTGGTTGGTCGGCTCGTCGAGGAGCAGGGTGTCGGCGTCCGAGAAGAGGATCCGGGCGAGCTCCACGCGGCGGCGCTGACCGCCGGAGAGGGTGTGCAGCGGCTGGCCGAGCACCCGGTCGGGCAGGCCGAGGGCGGCCGAGATGGTCGCGGCCTCGGACTCGGCGGCGTACCCGCCCTTGGTCAGGAACTCGGTCTCCTGGCGCTCGTACTGGCGCAGCGCCTTCTCACGGGTGGCGCCGGAGCCGGAGGAGATGCGCTCCTCGTTCATGCGCATCTTCTTGAGCAGGACGTCGAGGCCGCGCGCGGACAGGATCCGGTCGCTGGCCAGGACGTCGAGGTCGCCGGTGCGCGGGTCCTGCGGGAGGTAGCCGACCTCGCCCGAGCGGGTGATCGAGCCGGCGGCGGGCTGGCCCTCGCCGGCGAGGCACTTGGTGAGGGTGGTCTTGCCCGCTCCGTTGCGGCCGACCAGGCCGATGCGGTCGCCCTTGGCGATGCGGAAGGAGGCGGACTCGATGAGGACGCGGGCGCCGGCGCGCAGCTCGACGCCGGTGGCGGTGATCACGGAAATACTCCAGGGCGGGATGGGGACGGCGGAAGGGGGGCAGGACGCGAAGCTTCGACGCCGCTAATCCGCGAGGAGATTTGCCATGACAGTCATTCTACCGGGGGTGCGCAACTACTTTCCGGGCCGCCGGACGGCCGGCTCCCCTCCCCCGTGTCCCCCGTTCGGCTCATGGACCACGCCGGGCGGCCGGGGGGCGTATCAGGATGAACAGGTTGATACTCGCCGCAGGGGCGGCCACGGGGCCGCGCCTTCTTCACGATGGGAGGGCGGTGCGGGATGCAGTTCGACGACAACGCCAATCTGGACACTTCCGAGGTCAAGGACGTGCGCGGCAGCGGCCGCATCCCGGGCGGCAGGGCCACGATCGGCGGCGGCATCGTCGGTTTCATCGCACTGATCATGGGGCTCCTGTTCGGTGTCGGCCCGGAGCAGCTGGGCCTGTCCGACGGGAGCCCGGAGCCCGTGGCGACCTCGTCCTCCGTCGCGCAGGTGCAGCAGACGTGCAAGACCGGGAAGGACGCGAACGAGCGGGAGGACTGCCGGCTGGTCGCGGTGGTCAACAGCGTCCAGGACTTCTGGAAGCAGGAATTCCAGCGGCGCAAGGGCCAGTACAGCCCGGCGCAGACGGTGTTCTTCACCGGCCGGGTGAACACGGCCTGCGGGGCCGCCACCTCGGCGGTCGGCCCCTTCTACTGCCCCGGCGACCGGCAGGTCTATCTGGACCTCGGCTTCTTCGACGAGCTGCGGACCAAGTTCGGGGCGTCCGGCGGACCCTTCGCCCAGGCGTACGTGGTCGCCCACGAGTACGGGCACCACATCCAGAACCTGACCGGCACCCTCCAGCGGGCCCAGGACGGGCAGCAGGGCGCGAACAGCAACGCGGTCAAGGTCGAGCTCCAGGCCGACTGCTACGCGGGCGTCTGGGCGCACCACGCGACGACGACCCCCGACCCGGCCACGGGCCGGCCGCTGATCACCAGCCTGACCGAGCAGGACATCAGGGACGGCCTGGACGCGGCGGCCGCGGTCGGCGACGACCGGATCCAGGAGAAGTTCCAGGGCCGGGTGACGCCGGAGTCCTGGACCCACGGCAGTGCCGAGCAGCGCCAGCAGTGGTTCTACCAGGGCTACCGGACGGGCGACATGGCCCAGTGCAACACCTTCCGCTGACTGTCGGCGGCGCCTGCCATGCTGTGGTGCGGGTCACAGCCCACCCATTGACCGATCCGCACTGCACGAGAGGGAGTGATCGTCATGGCAGGTGTTCCGTCCATTTACCCGACGCTGCTCTACGGCAACGCCAAGGCAGCGATCCAGCAGCTGACCGAGGCATTCGGCTTCACCCAGGTGGCGGTGTACGAGGGGGACGACGGCACCGTGATGCACGCGGAGCTGTCATACGGGAACGGCGCGGTGATGCTCGGCAGCAAGGGCCGCGGCGGCGCCTATGACAAGGCCATGGAGGGCGCGGGCCCGGCCGGGGTCTATGTCGTGGTCGACGACGTGGACGCGCACCACCGCCGGGCCGTCGAGCACGGGGTGGAGATCCTCATGGAGCCGACCGACCAGGAGTACGGGTCGCGGGACTACATGGCCAAGGACGCGGAGGGCAACATCTGGAGCTTCGGGACCTACGCGCCGCAGGTCTGAGCGACCCGCGGCGCTTCGGCGTTCCGGATTCCGCTTGCGATTCCGCTTCCGCCGCCGCTTCCTCGGCCGTACGGGCGCTACGCGCCGCCGGTGTGCACCTGGAAGGCCGCCCGGCGCAGCGCCTTGGCGAGCGCCGGGTCGGGGTGCGCGGCGGCGAGCGCGACCAGCACCTGCACGGTGCGGGGGTGGCCGACCGCGCGGACCTCGTCCAGCAGCCGCGGGACGGTGGTGCGCACGGCCGAGTCCAGGTGGCGGGCCAGCAGCTCGGCCTCGCCGTGGTCGGCGATGGCGGCCGCGGTGTCCACCCAGAGCCAGGTCGACTCCTCGGCGGTCAGGACGTCCGGGGCCTCGTCCGGGTCGACCCCGTCGTGCTCGGCGAGCCAGAGCAGCGCGTAGGGGCGCAGCGTGGCCTCTCGGGAGGCCGCGCGCACATCGGGCTCGGCGGGGGCTCCGACCACGCGCAGGGCCTCGAAGGCCAGGCCGCGCAGTAGGGCGTCCTCGCCGCGGGCCGCCTGCAGCAGCTCGGAGACGGCGTGGCCGACCGGCCGGGCGGCGAGCCAGGCCTGGTACTCGGCCCTGGCCGGGCCGGGGGTGAGCCGCGCGCAGCCGTGCAGCATGGCGGCGGCGGACTGCTCGATGTTCCCGGCCGGGCTCTGCGCGGCGACGCAGATCTGCTCCAGCTTGACCCACACGGCCCAGCTGCCGAGCGGGGTGAGCGTGGCCTGCGCCGGCCCGAGGGTGACGGCGTCGACCGCGGCGAGTCCGCCGAGCGCCCAGCGCAGCAGCCGGGCGAGCGGCACGGGGGCCACGGCGGGCGCGGTGTCCGAAGCGGTGTCCGAAGCGGTGTCCGAAGCGGTGTCGGCGACGCTGTCCGCGACGCCGTCCGCGACGCCGTCCGCGGCGCTGTCCGGCGCGGCGGCGTCGTAGGGGATCTCGCAGCGCTCGTCGCGCAGTTCGTCGACGCGCTGGCCGAGCAGGTCCAGCAGGTCCGGGACGGTCACGGGTCCGGCGGACAGCTGGAGCAGCGAGAGCAGCTGGGGCATGGCCTCGACGACCTCGGCGACGGCCGCGGCGGCGATGTCGGCGGGGGCCGGGTGGACCAGCGACCAGGCGTCGAAGAGGGCGACCCAGCCGCGCAGCACCGCGGTGTCGTCGCGGTCCCAGGCGCGCAGCCGCCAGCCGGGACGGGCCTGGCCGCCGTGTACCTCGACCAGGCCGGCGAGCCGGGACCGGTCCCAGCCGACCCGGATCTGGCCGTGCGTCAGGCGCAGCTCGGCGGCGGCCCGTTCGACGTCGACGGCCGGCAGGGCGGCCGCGGGTGCGGGCCGGCCGCCGTCCCCGGCGCCGAGGTTGCGCTCGGCCCAGCGGGCGAGGCGTACGGCGTCGGCGAGCGAGGCGCGGGCTCTGCTCGCGAGTTCGGCCGTGGCGGGGGTGCCCGCCGGAGGCCTTGGGGTGGTCCGGGTTCGCCGGTCGGTCACCGCCTTACGGGCCGTGGCAACGGACCGCGGGGAGACGAGTCGGAGTCTGGAGTCGCGAGCCAACTGCTCATCAGGCTTTCGGGACGTCACGGAAGCAGTCTCGCCCGTCACCGGCCGAAAGCCCAAACGGAACCGGCCCTTTCCACCTGCCGCCACGGGGAACAACGGGACAAAACGCCCGCCCCGTCCCCTGCGGCACACGGCCTTCACATAAGAGGGGTCAGGAAGCGGCGCAGAGCCTCCTCGTACCCGGCCGGATCGGCGTTCCACATCGCCCCGTGCGCCGCCTCGCGGACCGGGTGCAGGGTGACCAGGTCCGGGCGCGCGGCGGCGAGCCGGCGGGCGGGCTCCCAGGGGGCGAGCGCGTCGTCCGGGCCGTGGAAGATCAGGATGGGGACCTTCAGCGCACCGGGGTCGGCCCCCGGCGCGCGGTGGTCGGCGCGCAGCCCGGCCCGCCCCTCGGCCGCCCGCACCGCGAACGGCAGCAGCGCGGCGGGGGTGCGGCGCGCGGCGACGAGCGCGCGCAGGGTGGCGTGCCAGTCGAGCACGGGCGAGTCCAGCACCAGTCCGGAGATCCGGTCGGACAGCGCCGAGCGCTCGACCGCGCGCAGGGCCATGGCCGCGCCGGCGGACCAGCCGTGCAGGACCACGCGGCGGGCTCCGTAGCGCAGGGCGTAGCGGATGGCGGCGTCGAGGTCGCGCCACTCCGACTCGCCGAGGTGGCCGAGGCCGTCCGGGGAGGCGGGGGCGCCGAGGTCGCCGCGGTAGGCCACGTCCAGGACGGGCAGCCGGTGGCGGTGCAGGAAGGGCAGCACCACCATCGGGTGCTCGCGGGTGGCGCCGAGCCCGTGGACGGTGATCACCCAGGTGTCGCGGGCGGCGGGTACGAACCAGGCGGGCAGCGCCCCGAGCTCGCCGGGGATGTCCACGTCGGCGTGGTCGAGCCCGAGGGCGGTGCGCGGGTTGCCGAGGTGGACCTGCGGGGTCAGGGTGACGCGGGTGCCGGGGTCGAGGCTGCCGTGGGTGACGGCGAGCAGCCGGCGTACGACGGTGTCCGGGCCGTGCGGGGCGTCGGCGATCACCGGGCCGACCACCGCGTGCACCCCGGGCGCGGTCAGTCCGTACGTGCCGTCGCGCAGGGAGGCCAGGGAGCGGGTCAGTTCGACCCGGCCGGCGGCGGTGGAGTGGACGCTGAGCCGGGGCCCGCCGGGCAGGGGGCGCCCCGGTTCGGGGCGCAGGGCCGCGTCGGCGGCGTACCGGCCGGCGGCGACGGCGGTCGCCACCGCGGCCGCGCCGGCACCCAGGATGGTCGTCGTGACGGCCGCTGCCGTCGCCGTAGCGGTGCGCACCGCTCCAGTGTCGGTGCGGGGGCCCCGGCGGGCCACCGGGCGGGCCGGCGGAGGGTGATCTGGATCTCTTCCGGGGGACCGCTCGGGGGGTCCGGGGTGCCGGAGGTCTCCCGCGAGGGGTTCCGTTCACCCGGCTCTGACGTGCGTCAATCGATATATCTACCGCTGTAGCGGGACAAACGTCCCGATGGCATGCCGGGGCGAGACACCGCTTCGCCCGTCTCAGTTCACCTTCCGTTCATCCAGGTTGCTTACGGTCCACGAGCCACTGACGTCAAACAGAAGCCTGGGTAAATGGAGCACATAACGCTTCTCCTCGGGATCGTGATCATCACCGCTCTCGTGTTCGACTTCACGAACGGTTTTCACGACACGGCCAACGCGATGGCCACCACCATCTCGACCGGCGCCCTCAAGCCCAAGACTGCGGTGGCCATGTCCGCCGTCCTGAACCTCGTCGGCGCGTTCATGTCCGTGGAGGTCGCCAAGACGATCTCCAAGGGCCTGGTCAACGAAGAGGGCATTCAGCCAGAAGTGATCTTCGCGGCCCTGGTCGGCGCGATCCTCTGGAACCTCGTCACCTGGCTCGTCGGGCTCCCCTCCAGCTCCTCCCACGCCCTGATGGGCGGCCTGATCGGCGCCGCGGTCGCCTCCGCCGGCCTGGACGCCGTCAACGGCAGCGTCGTCGTCACCAAGGTGCTCATCCCCGCGATCGCCGCGCCCCTGGTCGCCGGCATCGCCGCGATGCTGGCCGCCAAGCTCACCTACAAGCTCGGCAACAAGGTCGGCGAGAAGACCTCCACCAAGGGCTACCGCGCCGGTCAGATCGCCTCGGCCGGTCTCGTCTCCCTCGCGCACGGCACCAACGACGCGCAGAAGACGATGGGCATCATCACCCTGGCGCTGGTCGCCGGCGGTGCGCTCGCCCCCGGGTCCAACCCGCCGGTCTGGGTCATCGTCTCCGCCGGCCTGGCCATCGCGATGGGCACCTACCTCGGCGGCTGGCGCATCATCCGCACCATGGGCAGCGGCCTGACCGACCTGCAGCCGCAGCAGGGCTTCGCCGCCCAGACCTCGGCCGCCAGCGTCATCCTGGCCTCCTCCAGCCTCGGCTTCTCCCTCTCCACCACCCACGCCTGCTCCGGCGCGGTCATGGGTGCGGGCCTGGGCCGCAAGGGCGGTGTGGTCCGCTGGTCCACCGCCACCCGCATGTTCATCGCGTGGGGCCTGACCCTGCCGGCCGCCGCCCTCGTCGCCTCCGGCGCCGAGCTGGTCATGCGCACCGGTGACGTCGGCGTCGCCGGCGTGGCGGTCTTCCTGGTCGCCTCGTGCATCGCCATCTGGGTCATCTCCCGCCGCCAGGTCGTCGACCACAACAACGTCAACGACGTGGCGCCGGCCGGCGCCGAAGCCGAGCAGCCCGGTGTGGTCACCACCGCCATGGCCGCCGTCGCCGTCCCGCCGACCGCGGGCACGACCGCCGCGGTGACGGACGACGCCCTCAAGGCCACCATCCCGGCCACGACGGCCACCCCGGCGACCCCTGCGGCTCCGGCCGCCGCGGTCTGACCCCGAGAACGACAGAGGAAACGGCAGTATGAAGATCGACTGGGCAGCACTCGGCTCCGTCTTCGGGGTCAGCCTCTCCGCCACCGTCGCGCTCGTGGCCCTCTTCACCCTGGGCCTCGTGGGCCTCTCCAAGCACGAGGCCGCCACCGAGCAGGGCGGCGCCGCCACCCTGGCCCGCAGCGGCGCGTACGCCTGCTTCGCGCTGTGCGCGGCGGCCGTGACCTACGCCATCTACCTGATCGTCAGCTGAGGCACTCGCACACCACGCGTCAGGGCTCCCTCCGGGTTTCTCCCGGAGGGAGCTTTCGCGTACGCCGTCGCAGGTCAACGGCGAGTTGACGGGCGTTCGCGGTGCGTGGTGGACTGCCCGAGCCAATACGGCGGCATGGAGAGGAAGTCCGGTGCGAATCCGGCGCGGTCCCGCCACTGTCACCGGACGCTCTGCCGAGCGGATCCGGGAGCCAGGAACTCTCGCCGCCGGTCACGTCGAACCAGGGCGCGGACCCTGAGTGAGGACATACCTGCCACCATGCGTGCCGATCGCGTTTTCGCGTACGGCGCCACGGCCGGCCTGATCGGCGACCGGATCCTCGGTGATCCTCGCCGCGGGCACCCCGTGGCCGCCTTCGGACGGACCGCCGCCGCCGTCGAGCGTGCCCTGTGGCGCGACGACCGCGCCCGGGGCGTCCTGCACACCCTGGTGTGCGCCGGGGGCGCGGCCGTTGTCGGCGCGCTGGGCGCACGGGCCGTGCGCTCCCGGCCCGCGGCCGCCCGTATCGCTCTGACCGCCGCCGCCACCTGGGCCGTCGTGGGCGGCACCTCGCTGGGCCGGGAGGCCCGCGCCATCGGCGGCGCGCTCGCCGCCGGGGACGCAGAGGTGGCCCGGGAGCGGCTGCCGCACCTGTGCGGGCGCGACCCGCACTCCCTCGACGAGCAGCAGATGGCCCGCGCCGTCGTGGAGTCGGTCGCCGAGAACACCTCCGACGCGGTGGTCGGGGCCCTGGTCTGGGGAGCCGTCGCCGGCGTCCCCGGGCTGCTGGCCTTCCGCGCCGTGAACACCCTGGACGCGATGGTCGGCCACAAGTCCCCCCGCTACCTGCGCTACGGCTGGGCCTCGGCCCGGCTGGACGACGTCGCGGGCTGGCCGGGCGCCCGGCTGACCGCGCTCGCCGCCGTACTGGCCGGTCCCGACCGGCGGGGGGCCGTACGGGCCTGGCGCGCCGACGCCGCCGCCCATCCGAGCCCGAACGCCGGGCCCGTGGAGGCCTCGTTCGCCGGTGCGCTCGGCGTACGCCTCGGCGGCACCCTCGCGTACGGCGGCCGGGTCGAGCACCGGGCCGTCCTGAACGGCGCGCAGGGGCGGCCGGTGGAGGTCGCGGACATCGAGCGGGCGGTACGGCTGTCGCGGCAGGTGACGTGGCTGGCGCTGGGCGCCTGCGTATCGGCCCGGCTGCTGGTGGCCCGGGTCTCCCTGGGCTCCGGGGTCTCCCGCAGGACGAGGAAGGGGCGGCGCGCATGAGCGGCGCGAAGCGCGGCGGCGGACTGCTCGTCGCCGGTACGACATCGGACGCGGGCAAGAGCGTGGTCACGGCGGGCATCTGCCGCTGGCTGGCCCGGCAGGGCGTGAAGGTGGCCCCGTTCAAGGCGCAGAACATGTCGCTGAACTCCTTCGTGACCCGCGAGGGCGCCGAGATCGGGCGAGCGCAGGCGATGCAGGCGCAGGCCGCGCGCGTGGAGCCGACCGCGCTGATGAACCCGGTGCTGCTCAAGCCCGGCAGCGACCGCAGCAGCCAGGTGGTGCTGCTGGGCAAGCCGGTGGGCGAGATGAGCGCCCGCGGCTACCACGGCGGGCGGCAGGAGCAGTTGCTCGGCATCGTCACGGACTGCCTGGAGCAGCTGCGGGGCACGTATGACGCCGTGATCTGCGAGGGGGCGGGGAGTCCGGCCGAGATCAACCTGCGCCGGACCGACATCGTGAACATGGGCATCGCGCGGGCCGCGCGGTTCCCGGTCGTCGTGGTCGGGGACATCGACCGGGGCGGGGTCTTCGCGTCCTTCTTCGGGACGACGGCGCTGCTCTCGCCCGAGGACCAGTCGCTGATCGCCGGGTACATGGTGAACAAGTTCCGCGGCGACGTCTCCCTGCTGGAGCCCGGCATGGAGATGCTGCGCGGGCTCACCGGGCGGGGGACGTACGGGGTGCTGCCCTTCCAGCACGGACTGGGCATCGACGAGGAGGACGGGCTGCGGGTCTCGCTGCGCGGCGCGGTACGGGAGTCCGTGGTCGCCCCGCCGGTCGGCGAGGACGTGCTGCGGGTCGCGGTGTGCGCGGTGCCGCTGATGTCGAACTTCACGGACGTCGACGCGCTCGCGGCGGAGCCGGGGGTCGTGGTGCGGTTCGTGGACCGGGCGGAGGAGCTGGCCGACGCGGACCTGGTCGTCGTGCCCGGCACCCGGGGCACGGTCAAGGCCCTGGCCTGGCTGCGCGAGCGGGGCCTGGCCGACGCGCTGGTCCGGCGGGCCGCGGAGGGCCGGCCGGTGCTCGGGATCTGCGGCGGGTTCCAGGTGCTGGGCGAGCGGATCTCCGACGAGGTCGAATCCCGGGCGGGGGACGTGGACGGCCTCGGCCTGCTGCCCGTACGCATCCGCTTCGAGCGGGAGAAGACCCTCGCGCGGCCGGTGGGTTCGGCGCTCGGCGAGCCGGTCGAGGGGTACGAGATCCACCACGGCGTGGCGGAAGTCCTCGGCGGGACCCCCTTCCTGGACGGGTGCCGGGTCGGCGCGGTCTGGGGCACCCACTGGCACGGCTCGCTGGAGTCGGACGGCTTCCGCCGGGCGTTCCTGCGCGAGGTGGCCTCGGCCGCCGGGCGGCGGTTCGTCCCCGCGCCGGACACGTCCTTCGCGGCGCTGCGAGAGGAACAGCTGGACCTGCTGGGCGACCTGATCGAGGAGCACGCCGACACCGCTGCGCTGCTGGGGCTGATCGAGTCGGGCGCGCCCGCCGGGCTCCCCTTCCTGCCCCCGGGCGCGCCGTGACGGCCGCGGCCCTGCGGGCGGCCTTCCCCACCCCGCCCCTTCCCGAACCGGGCTCCGCCCGGACCCGCGCCTCAAACGCCGGCGAGGCTGAAATTGCCGCTGCACGGCAATCCAGCCCGCCAGAAGGAGTGAACGCATGAGCACGCCCTACCCGTTCACCGCACTGGTCGGCCAGACCGACCTGCGGCTCGCTCTCCTGCTCAACGCGGTGAGCCCCGCGGTCGGCGGCGTGCTCGTGCGCGGCGAGAAGGGGACCGCCAAGTCCACCGCCGTCCGCGCGCTGTCCGCGCTGCTGCCGCAGGTGGACGTCGTGCCCGGCTGCCGGTTCTCGTGCGCGCCCGGCGCGCCGGATCCCGCCTGCCCCGACGGCCCGCACGAGCCCGGGCCGGGCCAGGGCCGCCCCGCCCGCATGGTGGAGCTGCCCGTCGGCGCCTCCGAGGACCGCCTCGTCGGCGCCCTCGACATCGAACGGGCCCTGGCCGAGGGCGTGAAGGCCTTCGAGCCCGGCCTGCTGGCCGACGCGCACCGCGGGATCCTGTACGTCGACGAGGTCAACCTCCTCCACGACCACCTGATCGACCTGCTCCTCGACGCCGCTGCCATGGGCGCGTCCTACGTCGAGCGCGAGGGCGTCTCCGTCCGCCACGCCGCCCGCTTCCTCCTCGTCGGCACGATGAACCCCGAGGAGGGCGAGCTCCGGCCGCAGCTCCTGGACCGGTTCGGGCTGACCGTCGAGGTCGCCGCGTCGCGCGAGCCGGCCCAGCGCGTGGAGGTGGTGCGCCGCCGGCTCGCGTACGAGGACGACCCCGCGGGCTTCGCGAGCCGTTGGGCCGGGGACGAGCACGAGGTCCGGGCCCGGGTGGTGGCCGCGCGGTCGCTGCTGCCGAAGGTCGTCCTCGGGGACACCTCGCTGCTGCAGATCGCCGCGACCTGCGCCGGCTTCGAGGTCGACGGCATGCGCGCCGACATCGTGATGGCCCGTACCGCCACCGCGCTGGCCGCGTGGGCCGGGCGGACCGCCGTACGCAAGGAGGACGTACGGCAGGCCGCGCTGCTGGCCCTCCCCCACCGGCGGCGGCGCAACCCCTTCGACGCGCCCGGCCTCGACGAGGACAAGCTCGACGAGATCCTGGACCGCTTCCCCGACGAGGAGCCGGACCACGAACCCGACCCCGAGCCCGAGGGCCCGGACGACGGCGGCGGCCCCGACGACGGCGGCGAGCCCCCGCAGGGCGAAGGCCCCGACGGCGGCCCCGGGGCACCGGAGTCCGACGCCCCGGACGGCCCCGCGGAAGCGCCGGCCGAGGAGCCGCCCCGGGCGCCCGTCGAGGAACCGGCCCCCGCGCGGGCCGAGGCCCCCGATCCCGCCGACCCCCGGGGCCGGTCCGGAGCGGAGGCACCCACGCAGGCCGCGGTGGCGGCCGCCGAGCCGTTCCGCACCAAGATGCTCAGCGTGCCCGGGCTCGGCGAGGGCGCGGCCGGACGCCGTTCGCGCGCCCGCACCGCCCACGGCCGCACCACCGGCGCCGTCCGCCCCCGGGGCCACCTGACGAAGCTCCACCTCGCCGCGACCATCCAGGCGGCCGCCCCGCACCAGAAGGCGCGCGGGCGCACCGGGCGCGGGCTGGTCGTGCGGGGGGACGACCTGCGGCAGGCCACGCGCGAAGGGCGCGAGGGCAACCTCGTGCTGTTCGCGGTCGACGCCTCGGGCTCGATGGCCGCCCGGCAGCGCATGAGCGCCGTCAAGGGCGCCGTCCTCTCGCTCCTGCTGGACGCCTACCAGCGCCGCGACAAGGTCGGCCTGGTCACCTTCCGCGGTGCGGGCGCCGAACTGGCCCTGCCGCCCACCTCGTCCGTCGACACCGCCGCGGCGCGGCTGGAGCGGCTGCCGACCGGCGGCCGCACACCGCTGGCCGCCGGGCTGCTCAAGGCCCACGAGGTGCTGCGCATCGAGCGGCTGCGCGACCCCTCGCGCAGGCCGCTGCTCGTGGTCGTCACCGACGGGCGGGCCACCTCGGCCGGCGCCCTCGGCGGCGATCCCCGGGCCCTCGCGGGCCGCAGCGCCCGGCTCCTCGCGTCCGAGGGGGTCGCGTCGGTGGTCGTGGACTGCGAGGCCGGTCCGGTCCGGCTGGGGCTGGCCGGGGTGCTCGCCGCCGACCTGGGCGGGCCCGCCGTCAGCCTCGACGGGCTGCGGGCCGACTCGCTGGCCGGGCTCGTCAAGAACGTACGTACATCCGTCGCATCCCATGCTCCGCACAGCAGCAACAGGAGGGCCGCGTAATGCCTCAGGGACAGCCGTCCGTCGTTCCCGAAGACGGACTCACGACGCGTCAGCGCCGCAACCGCCCGCTCGTCTTCGTCCACACCGGACCGGGCAAGGGCAAGTCGACCGCCGCCTTCGGGCTGGCGCTGCGCGCCTGGAACCAGGGCTGGTCGATCGGAGTGTTCCAGTTCGTCAAGTCGGCGAAGTGGAAGGTCGGCGAGGAGAACGCCCTCAAGGTTCTCGGCGCCTCCGGCGAGGGCGGCCCGGTGGCCTGGCACAAGATGGGCGAGGGCTGGTCCTGGGTCCAGCGCGACGCGCAGCTCGACAACGAGCAGGCGGCCAAGGAGGGCTGGGAGCAGGTCAAGCGCGACCTGGCCGCCGAGACGCACAAGCTGTACGTGCTGGACGAGTTCGCGTACCCGATGCACTGGGGCTGGATCGACGTGGACGAGGTCATCGAGGTGCTGCGCGACCGCCCCGGCACCCAGCACGTGGTGATCACCGGCCGCAACGCGCCGGAGAAGCTGCTGGAGTTCGCGGACCTGGTCACCGAGATGACCAAGGTCAAGCACCCGATGGACGCCGGCCAGAAGGGCCAGAAGGGCATCGAGTGGTGACTTCGCTCAACGTACCGAGACTGGTCATCGCCGCGCCGTCCTCCGGCAGCGGCAAGACCACCGTCGCGACGGGCCTGATGGCGGCCTTCTCGGAGCGCGGCCTCGCCGTGTCCCCGCACAAGGCCGGGCCCGACTACATCGACCCCGGCTACCACGCGCTTGCCACCGGCCGGCCCGGGCGCAACCTCGACGCCTTCATGTGCGGACCGGAGCTGGTGGCCCCGCTGTTCGCGCACGGGGCGGCGGGGTGCGACCTCGCCGTCGTCGAGGGCGTCATGGGGCTCTACGACGGGGCCGCGGGGCGGGGTGAGCTGGCGTCGACGGCGCAGGTCGCGAAGCTGCTGCGGGCGCCGGTGGTGCTCGTCGTCGACGCGTCCTCGCAGTCGCGGTCGGTGGCGGCGCTGGTGCACGGCTTCGCCTCGTTCGACCCGCAGGTGCGCCTCGGCGGGGTGATCCTGAACAAGGTCGGCTCCGACCGGCACGAGGTGATGCTGCGGGAGGCCCTGGAGGAGGCCGGGATGCCGGTGCTGGGCGTCCTGCGGCGGGCTCCGCAGGTGGCCGCGCCGTCGCGGCACCTGGGCCTGGTCCCGGTGGCCGAGCGGCGCGCGGACGCGCTGGCCGCGGTGGCGGCGCTGGCCGACCAGGTACGGACCGGCTGCGACCTGGACGCGCTGATGGCCCTGGCCCGCACGGCCCCGGCCGTGGCCTGCGAGGCCTGGTCGCCGGAGGGCGCCCTGGCGGCGGCCCTCGGCACCGCTCCGGATCTCGGGCAGGGCGCCGGCCGGCGCCCCGTCATCGCCGTCGCGGGCGGCCCGGCGTTCACGTTCTCGTACGCCGAACACGCCGAGCTGCTGCGGGCGGCCGGCGCGGAGGTCGTCGCCTTCGACCCGCTCCGGGACGAGGCGCTGCCCGACGGCGCCGCCGGGCTGGTGATAGGCGGCGGCTTCCCGGAGGTGTACGCGCCCGAGCTGGCGGCCAACGAGCCGCTGCGCAAGGCCGTGGCCGACTTCGCCGCCGCCGGCCGGCCGGTGGCGGCCGAGTGCGCCGGGCTGCTGTACCTGGCCCGGTCGCTCGACGGGAAGCCCATGTGCGGGGTGCTCGACGCCGACGCGCGCATGTCGGAGCGGCTCACGCTCGGCTACCGCGAGGCGGTGGCGGTGTCCGACAGCCCGCTCGCGGCCAACGGCACCCGGCTGCGCGGCCACGAGTTCCACCGGACGGTGGTGGAGCCCGGCTCCGGAGCCGCGCCCGCGTGGGGGTTCACGCATCCGGAGCGGCGCGTCGAGGGCTTCGTACAGCAGGGCGTGCACGCGAGTTACCTGCACACGCACTGGGCGGCGGAGCCGTCCGTGGCGCACCGGTTCGCCCGCGCCGCGGCAAGCACCCTGTGAGGTCGGCCGGACCGGCCGGGCCGGCCGGATCTGCCGGGCCGGCCGGGCCTTCCGGGTCATTCCGCGAGGCCCACGACCAGCCAGATCCCGGCCACCCCGCCCACCGTGCACATCAGCGTGGACAGGGCGGGGTGCTTGTGGTGCGCCTCCGGCAGGATCTCGGCGGCCGCCAGGTACAGCAGCACCCCGCCGAAGAAGCCGAGGTACGCGCCGAGCGGTTCCTCCGGAAGGGTGAACAGCAGAGTGGACGCCGCGCCCACCACCGGTGCCAGCGCGTCCGCGAAGAGCATCATCAGTGCCTTGCGGCGGGCGTTGCCGTAGAGGCGGGTCAGCGTGTACGTGTTGAACCCGTCGGCGAAGTCGTGGGTGATGACGGCCAGTGCCACGGCCACGCCCATCCCGCCGCCGACCTGGAACGCGGCGCCCAGGGCCACCCCGTCGGCGAGGCTGTGGGCGACCATCGCGGCGGCCGCGGTCAGGCCGACCTCCGGGACCCGCTCCCCGTGCCCGTCGCCGCCGCCTCCGTGGCCCTCGCCGCTTCCGTTCGCGCCGCCGTGGGCGGCCTGGCGGACGGCCAGCACGCGTTCCCCGACGTGCGCGACCAGGAAGCCGCCGACGAACAGCAGCAGGGCGAGCGGGACGCCGAAGACCTCCTCGCCCGCCGCCCGCAGGGCCTCGGGGAGCAGGTCGAGGCCGACCACGCCGAGCATCAGGCCGCCGGCCAGGCCCAGCACGAGGTGGCGGCGGTCGGTGACGCGCTGCGCCGTCCATCCGCCTGCCAGGGTCATCAGGAACGCACCCAACGCCACGATCACGGCCATGTGCCCCTGAATACCTATTCCTCGCCGTGCGCGCACTTCCCCGCGCGGACCGCGGGCCACGGACTGTTGACGACGAAGACGGAAGAGGAGTGATCCCGGTGGGCGAGTACGCGCCGCAGCTGGTGGTCGGTGTCGGCGGCCGCGCGGGGGTTTCCGTGGCGGAGGTCTGTGCCCTGGTGGAGGAGACCCTGCGGGGGGCCGGGCTCGCCTCCGGGTCGGTGACGGCGCTGGCCACGGTGGAGACGAAGGCCGCCGAGGCGGGCATCGCGGGCGCGGCGGAACGTTTCGGCGTGCCCCTGCTCACCTACCCCGCCGAGCGGCTGGCCGCCATAGCGGTCCCGCATCCCTCCGACTCCGCCCGTGAGGCCGCGGGTACGCCGTCGGTGGCGGAGGCCGCGGCGCTCGCAGGGGGCGGGGAACTGCTCGTACCCAAGCGGCGGTCGGTGGCGGCGACCTGCGCCGTCGCGACGGCGCAGGGGCACGACCTGCGCCATCACGGGGACGCGGAGGTGGTCGACGCCGGCGGGTCGCTGGTCGACCTCGCGGTGAACGTACGGGCGCAGACTCCCCCGGACTGGCTCAAGCAGCGGATCGCGGAGTCCCTCGGCGATCTCGCCGCGTACCCGGACGGCCGGACGGCCCGCGCGGCGGTGGCGGAGCGGCACTCGCTGCCGGTCGAGCGGGTGCTGTTGACGGCCGGGGCCGCGGAGGCGTTCGTACTGATCGCGCGGGCCCTGGGCGCGGTCCGGCCCGTGGTGGTGCACCCGCAGTTCACCGAGCCGGAGGCCGCCCTGCGGGATGCCGGTCACCAGGTGGAGCGGGTCGTGCTGCGGGCGGCGGACGGGTTCCGGCTGGACCCGGCGGCGGTCCCGGAGGAGGCCGACCTCGTGATCGTCGGCAACCCGACCAACCCCACCTCGGTGCTGCACCCGGCGGCCGCGCTGACCGCGCTGGCCCGGCCCGGCCGGATCCTGGTGGTGGACGAGGCGTTCATGGACGCGGTCCCCGGCGAACGGGAGGCGCTGGCCGGGCGGATGGACGTACCGGGTCTGGTGGTGCTGCGCAGCCTGACCAAGACCTGGGGGCTGGCCGGACTGCGGATCGGCTACGTGCTGGCGGAGCCGGAGGTGATCGCGAAGCTGGCGGCGGCGCAGCCGCTGTGGCCGGTCTCCACACCGGCGCTGGTGGCGGCCGAGGCCTGCATGAGCGCGCGGGCGCTGGCGGAGGCGGAGGCGGCGGCCCGGCAGATCGCGGTGGACCGGGCGCACCTGCTGGCCGGGCTCGCGGAGTTCGACGAGGTCACGGTGGCGGGGGTGGCCGAGGGCCCGTTCGTCCTCGTCCGGGTCCCGGGCGCGGCGGAGGTGCGCACCCGGCTGCGTGCGCTCGGCTTCGCCGTCCGGCGCGGGGACACCTTCCCGGGGCTGGACCGCTCGTGGCTGCGGCTGGCGGTCCGGGACCGGGCCACGACGGGGCGGCTGTTGCAGGCCCTGGACCACGCTCTCGCCCTGGCCGAGCACTGACCTTAGGAGGTGGCCAGCTTCACGCCGTAGCGCTGGAACGCGTCCCAGAGCGAGGTGCGGATGGTGACGAGGTTGGAGAACACCTCGATCCCGAGCCCCCTGACGTGGGCGTGCGCGATCAGCTCCTCCAGGTGTGGGTGGAGCGTGGGCTCGCCGCCGATGAACTGGACGTCCCGGGCGCCCATGGACGCGAGCTGGTCGATGACCAACCGCCAGTCGGCCACGGCCATCGTGCCGTGGGTGCCCTGCGGGGAGGAGTCGGCGTAGCAGGCACAGTTCCTGGCATTTGCCGGTCACCTCCAACCAGGCGAAACCCAAGGGGGTGGCGGGCGCTTCGGGGGGCCAGGGCGGCGATCGTGGGGAGTCAGGTGATCCCGTCGGGCCCGCCGCGGGTGATGTTCTAGCGCTGCCAGCAGTACTCGGGGTCGTGCCGCACGGCCCAGGCGTAACCGCACACCCGGCAGTCGGCCATCGGGCCGCCGAACCTGAAGGCGATCGGGGCCGACATCCGGCAGCCCCAGCACAGCACGGACTCCTGGGCGCAGACCCCGCCGGGATGCCGGTCGGACTCGGTCACGGCGCGGGTGAGCCGCGTCAGGTCGAACGCCTGCCGCTGCATCCGGTCGAGACTGTCGGCCATCAGGTGATCCCGTCGGGGCCGCCGCGGGGGCAGCCCTCCTCGTGGACGGTGGCACCGGCCTCAGGACCGCTCCCGGAGACCGGCCGGGCGCCGCACGCCGGACACTGCGACGGCGGCCCGGACGGCTGCCTCGGCGGGTACGTCACAGCGCGCTCGTCGGCTGGTGCTCGCGGATGCCGAGGGCCAGGGACCGCACCACGCGGGCCAGGCCGCGCGCGTAATTCCACGCCAGGTGGTCGCCCGGACCGAGAACGCCCTTCGCGACGTAATACGTCCAATCCGCGACGGCCCCCTCGGCCCGCGGAAACCGCTCACCCGCGGGAATCGCGGCGATCTTCGCGGCGAGGGGCAGACCGAGCCGGATCAGCTCACCCGTCACGATGTCGATGTCCTCACGCGGAGGGCGAGCCCCATACGGACCCAGCACCTCGGCCGACAACTCCTCGGCCTCCCTCAGATGCTCCAGAAACGCGTCGGTCATACCGGTGCTCCCTACCGTCGTCAGCGGGTGATGAGACGAGTGTGGGAGCACGACAAAGCCCCGACTATCACGGGATGTTGATCGTCGGGGCCAGAGCCTTGCAGTCGGTCAGACTCCCAGCCAGGAGCCGTACGACAGGAACGAATCCGGGAGCTGACGGCGGGCCGCCTCCAGGCCCGAGTAGGTCTCCCGCACCGTCTGGTGGTAACGGGCCTGCTGCGGCGCCGCCTTCCGCGCCCGCAACAGGTTCTGGAAGCTGCTGTCCAGGTCACCCGTCCACATCTGGGACCTCGCCAGCTCCGCGTAGTGGTGCGACTTCCGGGACTTCGGCCAGTCGCCGGGAATCGTCACTCCACGGGCCGCCTGGGTGGCCTGCCCGTATTCGTCCAGCTCGGCCAGCACGCTAACCCGGTGCACGGCCACGTTCGTTGGGCCGAACGCGAGCCAGTGAACGTTGACGGCCTCGCCGGTACTGGCGGCGATCCGCTCCGCCTCTGCAAGATGCCCGTCCGAGCGACCGCGGTCCCTGGACCTGCCGGCCATCACTGCGGCGCCCAGATGGAGCTGCCCGGTAACGACCTCCCGCTCCCGGGACGGCTCCGCCTGCGCCAGGGTGCGCAACCCGAGGCGCACCAGTCGCTCCCCGGTTCGGTACTCGCCCTCGCGGAGGTACGTCAGGGCTCTCATGTAGCGGTAGATGCCGCCGACGACTGCGTCTGAGCCGCGCTCCGCCGCCCAGTCCATACGGGCCAGCGCCAGCCCGGCCAGGTCGTAGTAGCCGAGCTTCGAGGAGACATCGTAGGCGGTGCGGTACAGGCTGGCCAGCAACCCCCAGCCGTCCCAGCCCAGGGCCGCGTGGGCGGCTGTGGTGGCCTCCTGAATGAGCCCGGGCAGCGCCTGCGCGGTCTGCTTGATTTCACCGGCTCGGACCGCGACCAGCAGGGCCTGGGCGTCGTCGGCGAGGAGCTGGTGAGCACGCGGGAGGATGTCCGGGTCGGCACCGAGCTCATAGACGTCTAGCGCTTCGCGGATCGGGCGAATGAGGATGTCCAGCTCATCGACCCGGAGTTCGGTGGTGTACGGCTGGCCGGTGACCGTGGCTACGGATACGCGCAGCGCCCGAGCGACCGCTGCGATCAGGTGGGGTGACGCTGCGATGACGCCCTGCTCGGTCTTCGTATAGGTGCTGTACGGGACCTGGGCAAGGTCCGATACGGCCTGCTGGGTGAGGTGGCGCTCAAGGCGCAGGCGCTTCATGCGCGCGCCGGTGTGGTCGTGCGATAGAGAGTGCATACTGGCTCCCGTTCAGACTCGACACCTGAACGGTACCGGTACACGACAAAATCGCCCCCTCCCGCCCAAAGGCGGGAGGGGCGGTGTGCTGTTCGGGAGAGGCCGTACCACTGGGGCGCCCAGCCGGTGTTGGTGATGCTCGCGGCCTACGATGCCAGCGTCGCCGACGCGGCTCCGACCCCGGGCTCCCCGCCGCCGAGCGGGCCGCGTACGCCGCCGTCGACCGCGCTACGAGGCCCTGCCGCGTCGGGTCACCACCAGCGCGCCCGCGCCGACGCCGAGCAGGATCAGCGCGCCGCCCGCGACGTACGGGGTGAGCGAACCGCCGCCGGTCTCGGCGAGGTTGGCCTCCGTGGCGAGGGCCGACCCGGTCCCGGAGGCGGCCGTCTGGGGCTTGGCATCGGAGACGGTGCCGGAGGACGCGCCGGGTGTGGCGGACGTGCTCGGCGCCGGCCCCGCGGGGGACTCGCAGCGCGCCTCGGCGAGCACGACCTCGCCCTCCACCTGTGCCACGTTCAGGCTCAGCGGGTTCACCGAGACCTTCAGCCGCAGGGCCGCCGCGGCGGCCGTGGTGGAGGTGGTCTCGGTACCGGACAGCTCCAGGCTGACCAGGCCCACGCCCGGCACCTCGACCTTGGTCGGGCCGCCCGCGGAGAGGGTGACCTTCTTGCCGAGCGCGGTCACGGTGCCGAGGACGTTCGAGCTCGCCACGGGCTCCCGGCCCGCCTCGCAGACGGCCTTGGAGGTGACCTTCTCCACCTCGACGAGGGACAGCGCGGGCAGTCCCGGCACGTGCACGCGGGCCTTGGCGAGGTTGGCCTCCGCCTCGGCTCGGTTCTTGTCGGCGGTCGCCCTGGACGTGGCGACGTCGGCCCGCAGCACGCTCACCGGCTTCCCCCCTTCGACCCCGTCCAGGGTCACGGCCAGCGCCTTCTTCTCGGCGGACGCCGGAGCGCTGACCTCGTTGAGGGTGGCGGTCAGCGGGACGTGCAGGGTCTTGTTGAGCAGGCCGACGTCCAGTCCGGTGCGCAGGACGACGGCACTGGCCTTGCCCTCGCCCCCGGCGTGGCCGCCTCCCGTGGCGAAGGCGGGCGGAGCGGCGAGCAGGGCGACCGCTCCCGTGGCGAGCAGAGCGGCCGCGGGCATGCGGAAGGTGTTGCTGTTCAAGTTGGTGGAACCCCCAGGGAGATGGGAGCCGTCGCGCCGCCAATGGGGGACATTGCGCGCGCCGACGGCCTCGACCCCGGAATCTTTACGCACTGAGAGTGAACGGGCGGCAACCCGACGTGAGTTCACCCCAAAGGGTGGTTTCCATGCATACATTCGATTTCTTGCGCCTCACGAGGAACGGGAGTTCCCTAGACCCCCGCCCGTGACGGGCACCGCCCCCGGCGATCCGCGGCGATGGCGTTCACAACGACCACCGGGCCGCCGGGGTAACGCGCCGTCAACCAGCCGGGATCAGGCCACGACCCGGCCGTTCACGACGACGCGCAGCGGCTGCGCCAGCACCCGTACGTCGGCCCGCGGGTCGCTCGCGTAGACGACGAGGTCGGCCGGCGCGCCCTCGGTCAGGCCGGGCCTGCCGAGCCAGCTGCGGGCGCCCCACGCGGTCGCCGAGAGGGCCTCCAGCGGCGGAATGCCGGCCTTCACGAGCTCCGCGACCTCCGCGGCGACCAGGCCGTGCGGCAGGGAGCCGCCCGCGTCGGTGCCGACGTAGACCCCGATGCCCGCGTCGTAGGCCGAGCGGACGGTGTCGTAGCGGCGCTCGTGGAGCCGGCGCATGTGCGCCGACCAGCCGGGGAACTTCGCCTCGCCGCCGGCTGCCAGCTTCGGGAAGGTCGCGATGTTCACCAGGGTCGGCACGATCGCGACCCCGCGCTCCGCGAACAGCGGGATGGTGTCCTCGGTCAGCCCGGTCGCGTGCTCGATGCAGTCGATGCCCGCCTCGACCAGGTCCCGCAGCGCGGTCTCGGCGAAGCAGTGCGCGGTGACCCGGGCGCCCAGCCGGTGCGCCTCGGCGATGGCCGCCTCCACCTCGGCGCGCGGCCAGCAGGCGGTCAGGTCCCCGGCTTCGCGATCGATCCAGTCGCCGACCAGCTTGACCCAGCCGTCGCCGCGGCGGGCCTCCCGGCCGACGTACTCGACGAGGTCGGCCGGCTCGATCTCGTGGGCGTAGTTGCGGATGTAGCGGCGGGTGCGTGCGATGTGCCGGCCCGCCCGGATGATCTTCGGCAGGTCCTCGCGGTCGTCGATCCAGCGGGTGTCGGACGGCGATCCGGCGTCGCGGATGAGGAGGGTGCCGGCGGCGCGGTCCTCCAGCGCCTGGCGTTCGGCGGTCTGTGCGTCGACCGGCCCGTGGGCATCGAGTCCCACGTGGCAGTGCGCGTCGACCAGGCCCGGCAGGACCCAGCCCGCGACCTCGGTGACCTCGCGGGCGGCGCGCGGGCGCTCGTACGAGATCCGGCCGCCCACCACCCAGACCTCGTCGCGGACCTCATCGGGTCCGATGAGCACCCGCCCCTTCACGTGCAGCACCCGACCCGGTTCGCCGAACCCGCTCACATCGCTCATGTCGGCACCTTACGTGCGCGGTCGTTAGGCTTTCGCGGTAACCCCGGACGAAGAGAGCAGTGCCGTGACCCACCCCCTCCTGGACCTTCCGCCGCTCACCGCGGAGCGCTTCGCGTCGATCGAGCGGGGCGTCGCGGACCTCCTCTCCACGCGGCAGGACGTGGTGATCACTCAGGGCGAGGCGCTGCTGCCGCTGGAGGGGTGCATCCGGTCGGGCGCGCGGCCCGGATCGACCGCGCTGAACATCGTCACCGGCCCGTACGGGACCACCTTCGGCAACTGGCTGCGCGACTGCGGGGCGACGGTGGTGGATCTGGCGGTCCCCTTCGACACGGCGGTGACGGCGCAGCAGGTCGCCGCGGCGCTGGCCGCGCACCCGGAGATCGACTTCGTGTCGCTGGTCCACGCGGAGGCCGCCACCGGCAACACCAACCCGGTCGCGGAGATCGGCGAGGTCGTACGGGCCCACGGGGCGCTGTTCATGCTCGACGCGGTGGCGTCGGTGGGCGCCGAGCCGCTGCTGCCCGACGCGTGGGGCGTGGACCTGTGCGTGATCGGCGCGCAGAAGGCGATGGGCGGCCCGGCGGGCGTCTCGGCGGTGTCGGTCTCCGACCGGGCCTGGGCCCGCTTCGCCGAGAACCCGGCCGCGCCCCGGCGCTCGTACCTCTCCCTGTTGGACTGGAAGGAGCGCTGGATCGACGGCGGGCGCAAGACGCTGCTGCACGCGCCGGCGCAGCTGGAGATGCTGGCGCTGGAGGCCTGCCTGGACCGGATCGCGGCCGAGGGGCTGCCCGCGCTGACGGCCCGCCACGCGGCCGCGGCCGCGGCGACCCGCGCGGGGGCGGCGGCGCTGGGCGTCTCCCCGTACGTCGGCCTCGCGTCGGCGGCAGCGCCGGTGGCCACCACCCTGCGCCTCCCGGAGGCGGCGCTGGTGGTGGCCAAGGCCCTGGCCGCGGACCCGGCGGCGCCGCTCGCGGCGGGCGGCGGCGCGCTGGCCCAGGAGATGGTCCGGGTCAACCACTACGGTCCGGCGGCGTCGCTGCCCGTGGTCCGGGCCTCCCTGACGGCCCTCGCGACCGCCCTGGCGGCCGACCCGGCGCCGGCGCTCGACGCGGCCGCGGCGGCCTGGGCGGCGGACCTGCGCTGACGCGCCGGTCTCGGGCGAGGGCGTCAGGCGAGGGCGTCCAGCAGCCGGTCCACGTCCGCCTCGGTGGTGTAGAGGTGGAACGAGGCGCGCAGGGCGCCCGCGCGGGCCGAGGTGGCGATGCCGGCGGCCAGGAGCGCGGGCTGCCGGTCGGCGAGGCCCGGCAGCGAGACGATGGCCGAATCGCCCGGGACCGGCTCGTGGCCGAGGCGGGCGAGGCCGGCCCGGTAGCGGGCGGCGAGGGCGGTGTCGTGGGCGTGGACGGCTTCGATGCCGATCCGCTCCAGCAGGGCCAGCGAGGCCTCGGCCGCGTGGTAGGCGAGGAAGGTGGGGGACTCGTCGAACCGGCGGGCTCCGTGGGCCAGTTGCGGCATGGGCCCGTAGGTGGCGTCCCAGATGGATTCGGCCGCGACCCAGCCGGCGTGCAGCGGGGTGAGGGTGCCCTGGGCCTCCTCCGACACGGTCAGGTACGAGGCTCCGCGGCCGCCGAGCAGCCACTTGTAGCCGGCGGTGACCGTGTACTCGTACGGTGACGCGTCGAAGGGCAGCCAGCCCGCCGCCTGGGTCGCGTCCACCAGCATGCGGGCCCCGTGCGCGGTCGTCGCCGCGCGCACCGCGGCGAGGTCGGCCGTCCGCCCGTCCGCGGACTGTACGGCGCTCAGCGAGACCAGCGCGGTGTCCGGGCCGACGGCTTCGGCGAGGGACTCCAGCGGCGCGAAGCGGACCTTGAGGTCGTCGCGCACCACGAAGGGGTTGATCACGGAGGCGAAGTCGCCCTCCGGGCAGAGGACTTCGGCCCCGGACGGCAGGGAGGCCGAGACCAGGCCGACATGGGTGGCCACGGAGGAGCCGAGGGCGACCCGGTCGACAGCCACGCCGACCAGCCGGGCGAAGGCGGCGCGGACCCGGTCCACGCGGTCGAAGTCACCGAATCCGGCGGGAAGTCCGGCCCCCGCCGCCTCGGCGAGTTCGCGTACGGCGGCGACGGCGGAACGCGGGAGAACGCCGCAGGTGGCGGTGTTCAGGTAGGTGGTGGAATGGGCGAACTCGGCACGGGCGGCTTCGACGAGAAGATCCATGCGTCCACTCTGCGCCGAGTCCGACCCAAAGTCCATTACCTGGTTTTACACGCCAACCTAAAGGAAGACTTATGCCTGCGGGACGGCGCACGCACCGTCGGGCTCGCACGCCCCGGCCTCGGACCCGGTTCCGGGCACGGGCTCGATGACCTCGCGCCCGGCCCACGCCTGCTCCAGCGCCCGGGTGAACACCTCGGCGGGCTGCCCGCCGGAGATCCCGTAGCGGCGGTCGAGGACGAAGAACGGGACGGCGTTGGCGCCCAGTTCGGCCGCCTCGCGCTCGTCGGCCCGCACCTCGGCGGCGTAGGCGGAGTCGTCGGCGAGGACCGCACGGGCCTCGTCGCCGTCCAGTCCGGCCTCGACGGCGAGCGCGACCAGGACCTCGGGGTCGAACACCGACCGCTCCTCGGCGAAGTTGGCCCGGTACGCGAGGTCGAGCAGTTCCTCCTGCCGGCCGCGCGCGGCGGCCAGGTGCAGCAGGCGGTGGACGTCGAAGGTGTTGCCGTGGTCACGGCCCTCGGTGCGGTACGTCAGCCCCTCGGCGCGGGCGGAGGCGGCGACGTGCTCCTCCATGCCGCGCGCCTCGTCGAGGGTGCGGCCGTACTTCTTGGCCAGCAGCTCCAGGACCGGCTCCACCTGGCCCTTGGGGCTGTTCGGGTCGAGCTCGAAGGAGCGGAAGACGACCTCCACTTCGTCACGGTGCGCGAAGTCGGCCAGCCCCTTGGTGAACCGGGCCTTGCCGACGTAGCACCACGGACAAGCGATGTCGCTCCAGATCTCGACGCGCATGTTCCTTCTTCTCTCCTCGTCCGGGACGTTCCGGGGAATGAACTGTTCCGGGTTCAACCAAGTGGTCCGGCGTCCCATTCCCCGGACGCCGGCGCGGCCGGTTCCAGCGTGAGCCAGAGGGTGCGGTGGGAGCCGGGACGGGGGCCGGACCGGGCCGGGAGCCAGCCGTGGGCGGCGTAGAACGCCTGGGCGCGGAGGTTGTGCTCGTAGACCTCCAGGCGGACCCGGCGGACTCCGGCCCGGCGCCAGGCCTCGACGCACGCCGCGTGCAGGGCGGCCCCGGTGCCGCGGCGCCAGTGGACGGGGTCCACGTGGAGCTGGGTGAGGGTGGTCTCGCCGTCGGCGGTACGGAAGGCGGCTATCCCCGTGAGCTCCCCGTCCTGCTCGGCGCAGAGCACCCCGCCGTCGGCGGCGGCCCGCGCGACGGCCACGGACCAGCCCTCGCGGGTGCGCGCGAGCTCGGCGGCGCCGCCGTACTCCTCCTCGGGGATGCGGCCCTGGTAGTAGGTGGCGCGGGCCCGGGCGTGGAGGGCGGCGATGGCGTCGAGGTCGGCCGGCCGCGCGGTTCTGATCATGGGAAGGGGAACGCGCCGGGAACCGTGTCGGTTCCCGGCGCGCTGGGCACGGCTACTTCTTCAGCCAGGCCGCCATCATCTTCTGCGCGATCGGCGCGGCCAGCTTGCCGCCGCCGATCTCGGAGCGGTCCGTGTCCGAGTTCTCGATCACGATGGCCACCGCGATCTGCTTGCCGTTCACCTTTCCGTACGAGGTGAACCAGGCGAGCGGATTGAGGCTGTTGTTGACACCGCGCTGGGCGGTGCCGGTCTTGCCGCCCACCTCGGCCCCCGGCACCTGCGCGGTCTTGCCGCCGCCGTCCGTGGCCACGGTGCGCATGGCGTCCTGGAGCATCGAGGCGGTCCTGGCGCTCATGACCTGTTCGGACTTCGGGTTCTTGAAGCTCTCCAGCACGTTGCCGTTGGAGTCGGTGACGTCGGAGACCATGTGCGGGGCCACCAGCTTGCCGCCGTTCTCGATCGCGGCGGTGACCATCGCCATCTGGAACGGCGTGGCCTGCACGTCGAACTGGCCGATACCCGTCTGCGCGACCTGGTCGACCGACATCTTCTTCGACGGGTACTTGCTGGACGGGGTGGTGCGGACCGGGGTGTCGATCTCCTTGTTGAAGCCGAGCTTCTCGGCCATCGCCCGCATCTTGTCCTGGCCCAGCCGGTGCGCGTACTCCGCGAAGACGTTGTTGCAGGACTTCTTCAGCGCGTCGCGCGCCGAAACGTTGTTGCAGCCCGCGTCGCCGGCCTCGCTGGGCAGCTTGGTGACGGTGCCGGGGATCGTGTAGGGGGCCTGGATCCCGGTCGGCGCGTCGATGTTGGTGACGAGGCCGTTCTCGATCGCCGCGGCGAGGGTGACCAGCTTGAAGGTGGAGCCCGGCGCCTGCGGCTTGCGCAGGGCGTCGTTCTCCATGGCCTTGCCCTTGCCGTCCTCGCCCAGGTACTCCTTCCAGGCGGCCCCGTCGCCGGCGCCCGCGATGCGGCCCGGGTCGTAGGACGGGTTGTTCACCACGGCGAGGATCGAGCCGGTGGCGGGATCGATGGCGACGGCGGAGCCCTGGTAGTCCTTGAGCGCGTCGTAGGCGGCCTTCTGCACGTCCTTGTCGATCGTGGTCAGGACGTTGCCCGGGGCGGCCCGCTTGTTCGTCAGCACGTCCATGATCGACTTCAGCCGGCTGTCGGAGCCGTTGAGGATGCCCTCGTAGACGCCTTCCAGCATGCTCGTGCCGTAGACCTGTGAGCTGCGGCCGGTGATCGGCGCGTAGAGCGGGCCGTCGGTGTAGGTCCGCTTGTATCCGAAGTCCTTGTCCTCGGTGGTCTTCGTCGAGCCCGTGATCGCCTCTCCGCCCACGATGATGTTCCCGAGCGGGTTCGCGAACTGGTCGATCTTGTTCCGTCGGTTGTTCTTGTCGTCTGCGAGGGCCTGGCCTTGGTATGCCTGCACCCAGGTGACCCGCACCAAAAGGGCCAGCACCAGGAGGAGACAGAAGACCGACGCACGCCTGATCGTTTTGTTCATCCCCCAGAAGGACGTCCCAAGGCCCCCAGGCGTTCCGCTCTGCCCCGATTGTGGCGGGGTTCTCAGCTTTTCCTCATCTGGACCTCGGCAGGAACCCTCCCTCGTACGCCGCGATGACCGCCTGCGTGCGGTCCCGGGATCCGGTCTTGGCCAGGACCGCTGCCACGTGGGTCTTCACCGTCTGCGGCCCGACGCCGAGGCGCTCGCTCAGCTCGTGGTTGGACAGCCCGGTGGCCATCAGGCGCAGTACGTCGGCCTCGCGGTCGGTGAGCCGGGCCACCCAGGGCGCGGCCGGGGCGCCTGGCGCGTGGGCGGCGGCCAGGGAGCGGACCGCGGCCGGGAAGAGCACCGAGTCGCCGCGGGAGACGAGCCGGACCGCGCCGATCAGCTCGTCCGGATCGGCGCGCTTGAGCAGGAACCCGGCGGCGCCGGCGCGCAGCGCGCCGTACACGTAGGAGTCGTTCTCGAAGGTGGTGACGACGAGGATCCGGGGCGGCCCGGCCATGGTCGCGAGGATCTGCTCGGTGGCACGGATGCCGTCGACCTCGGGCATCCGGACGTCCATCAGCACCACGTCGGGGGCCAGCGCCCGGACCAGGGACACGGCCTCGGCACCGGAGGCCGCCTCCCCGACCACCTCCAGGTCGGGCTCGGCCTCCAGGATGACCCGCAGGGCGGTGCGGACCATCCGCTCGTCGTCGGCGAGCACGATCCGCAGCGGCGGCCGGCTCATCGGGTGCCCGCGCTCAGGGGGAGGACGGCCCGCAGCCGCCACCTGTCCTCGTGGGGGCCGGCCTCGATGCGGCCCCCGAGGAGCGAGGCCCGCTCGGCGGCGCCGCGCAGACCGCGGCCTCCGGTGGTCCGGGGCTCCCGGCCCTCGGAGGCGGCCGGCGGGTTGGTCATGGTGATCTCCAGTTCAACGGGTCCGTTCCGTTCCTTCTCGCCCCGGCCCCCGTGGGCCGGGTCCTCCCCGGGTCCGGTGCGGACGGCGATCCGCACGTCCACCGGGCCCCCGCCGTGGCGCAGGGCGTTGCTCAGGCCCTCCTGGACGATCCGGTACGCCTCGCGGGAGACGATCACCGGGAGCTGCGCCCAGCCCCCGGTCGGCCCCGGGTCCAGGTCGGCGTGGACCGGGGTGCCGGCCGCCCGGGTCCGGGCCAGCAGCCCGTCGAGGTCGGCGTCGAGGGTCGGCGCGGGCGCGGCGTCCGGCCGGGCCGGGTCCCCGTCCCGCAGCAGGCCGAGGACCACGTCCAGTTCGCCGACCGTGCGCCGGGCGGTGTCCTCGATCGCCGTCAGCGCCTCCCGTACGAAGCCGGGGTCGCTGTCGAGCACCCGCCGGGCGGCGTTCGCCTGGAGGGTGACGGCGCTCAGCGCGTGCCCGACCGCATCGTGCAGCTCCCGCGCCAGCCGGTTGCGCACCGCCAGGTCGGCGGCCCGCTCCTCGGCCGCCGCCAGCCGGTCCGCCGCCGTCGGCCCGAGCAGTACGGGTGCCAGCCGGGCCAGCAGCGCCCCGGACCCGGCGACGCACAGCACCAGCCCGGTCAGCAGCCCGGCCCCGAGCAGCGGTGCGATGTACGGCTCGGCCTCGGTGCTGAACCAGCCGACCCCGAGCCCCGTCCCCCGCAGCGCCGGCACGAACGGGACCGCGAGCAGCACCACCGCCATCGGCGGCACCCCGAGGCTCAGCGCGCTGACGAGCGCCCCGACCCCCAGGTGCAGGGTCCACCAGGCCGCGGTCCGCCCCCGGGCGGCCCACGAACGGGCGGGCCCCTCGGCCAGCCGCTCCCCCGGTACCCCGCACATGGCCCGGACCGCGGCCACCGACATCGGCCTGACCAGGGGGGACACCGCCGTCGCGGCGGCCAGCGGCAGCGCGGCCGCGTACGCGGCGAGGCTCAGCGGGAGGGAGATGAGGACGTTGGCGCCACCGGCGACCATGCCGACCACCACCTGCGAGAGCAGGAAGTACGGCATCAGCAGGGCCCCGCCGAGTACCAGGTGCACCCAGCGCAGCCGGGCCCGCACCCCCAGCAGCCTGCCCAGCCGGCCGCGCATCACCCCTCTCGGCGGGAGGTGAGGAAGCGGGTGAGGACGACAGCCCCGAGCAGTCCGGTGATCATCTGGCCAGCGTAGGCCAACCGGGTGGCGGCGGTGGCCCCTTCACCGCCGTCCAGCTGCGGACCAATCGAGGTGACCAGCATCCACAGCCCCCAGCTCATCGCCGCCGCGGAGCCCGTCCAGGCGACGGCCAGCGGCCACCGCGCCCCCGACTCCCCGCCCCGGGCCAGGAGCACCGCCCCCGCCCCGGCGGCGAGCGCGCACACCCCGTGCACCGCGGTCACCACGGCCACACCGGTGGAGAACTGCGCCACCCGGTCGGCGCCCATACCGGCCTCACCGCCGAAGGCCCAGTAGAAGAGCACCGCCCCCACCGCCAGGCCCGACAGCGCCGCGGCTCCCGCCACCACCCCCGTGGGCGACGGGAGCCGCCGGCCTATCGCACCCTGCCACCGCCACCCCCACCGCTCCCGCGCATAGGGCACGAACAGCCCGGCGAGGGCGAGTCCTTGGATCGTGAAGCCGGTGTAGACGACGGTGAAGACCCACGGGTCGAGGAAGGGCTCCCGGGCCGCCTTCGCGGGTCCGTCCACCCCCAGGTCCAGCGCCCGTACGAGCAGTTGGCCGGGGAACCCGGTGAGGATCGGGGTGAGCAGCCCGGTGGCGACGAAGGCCGGTACGGCCGGCAGCCAGGACGGCACCCGCAGCCCCCACGGCCGGGTGAACATCAGCACGAGAACGATCACGCTCGCGTCCATGGCCAGCGTGACGGAATTGGCCAGGATGAGCCCCGGGCCGGGCTCCAGCAGCACACTGCCGTCGGGTATCCCGATCCGGCTCCCGGACAGCCAGGCGGCCTTCAGGGCCAGATACGGCAGGGTGGCGGCCAGGGCCACCGCCCGCAGGATCCGCCGCCCGGCCCCCGGCCCCGGGGCGGGGCGGTGGCCGGGGGCCGACGTCCGCTTCGGACTCGTCTCGTACGCCGCTTCAACGGCTCGCGTGCTCATGACCCAACGGTCCCGCGCCCACGCCCCCGCCACCTCCCCCGTGAAGGGGAACCCGCTCCCCCACCCGGGGGAGGAACCGCCGACTCCCCCGCTCACGTCCGCCGGTCGCATCCCCCGGTCACATCCCCCGCTCCCATCGGCCGCTCACATCCGCCGGGTCACCACCGACAGCCGGTCACGCGCCTCGAACAGCGCGGCCTTGATGGCCCGTTCGTGCCCCGGCGTCAGCCGCGCCACCGGCACCGAGCAGCTCACCGCGTCCCGCGCCGGCGTGCGGTACGGCAGCGCGACCCCGAAGCAGCGCAGCCCCAGGGTGTTCTCCTCGCGGTCGACGGCGTACCCCTGCTCGCGCACCAGGGCCAGCTCCTCGATGAGCCGCTCCCGGTCGGTGACGGTGTGTTCGGTGACCGCTTCCAGCCGCCGCGGCAGCAGGGCCCGTACCTCCTCGTCCGTGTGCGTGGCCAGCAGCGCCTTGCCGAGCGCCGTGGAGTGCACGGGCAGCCGCCGTCCGACCCGGGTGAAGGGCCTCAGGTAGTGCTGGGACTGCCGGGTGGCGAGGTAGACCACGCTCGTCCCGTCCAGCCGGGCCAGGTGGATGGTCTCCGTCGTGTCGTCGGACAGCCGGTCGAGGGTGGGCCTGGCGGCCGCGACCACCTCGTCCCCGTCGATGTACGAGCTGCCGACCAGCAGCGCCCGTACGCCGATTCCGTACCTCGTCCCGGTCGCGTCCGTCTCCACCCAGCCCAGGTTCACCAGCGTGCGCAGCAGCATGTAGAGGCTGGACTTGGGCAGGGACAGGTCGTGCTGTATGTCGGCCAGGCTGTGCAGTCCCGGCCGGGCCGCGAAGTGCTCCAGCAACAGGACCGTGCGTACCGCCGACTTGACCGCCGCCGACGCGCCCGCGCCCCCCGGACCGGCCGGCCCCTGCGAAGCCTCCGGCTCCACCGACTCAGTTGTGGCCATTCGCCTTCGTGCCCCTCTTGTCCCTTGTCAACCCGGAAGACGTGGAAATAGAGTCCACGATGGATGTGATCATTCATCCATCGGAACGGCGTTCAGAATACTGAACGACATCGCGCGGGTCAGCGTAGATCCAGGAGGCAGTGCGCCATGGCAGCAACACCAGTCTGGAGTGTGGACCCCCGCACCGGGAAGCAGCGCGAACAGGTTGCGGTCGAGGCCACGTCCCGCGAGGTGGACGAAGCCGTACGCGCGGCCCACGCGGCCCGCGGGGCGCTCGCCGACGCCGCCACCCGCGCCGCCTTCCTGCGCGGCGCCGCCGACCTCCTCGACGAGTCGGCCGACCGTGTCGTCGAGGCCGCGGACGCCGAGACCGCGCTCGGCCCGGGCCGCCTCACCGGCGAGCTCGCCCGCACCACCGGCCAGCTGCGGGCCTTCGCGGACGCCGTGGACGAGGGCGCCTACCTCGACATCCGCATCGACCGCGCCGACCCCGACCGCACGCCGCCGCGCCCCGAACTGCGCCGTTTCAAGGTGCCGCTGGGCGTGGTCGCCGTCTACGCCGCGTCGAACTTCCCGCTCGCCTTCTCCGTTCCCGGCGGGGACACCGCGAGCGCCCTGGCGGCCGGCTGCCCCGTGGTCGTCAAGGCGCACCCCGACCACCCGGCCACCTCCGAGCTGTGCGCGTCACTGCTGCGCCGGGCGGCCGTCGCGGCCGGGCTCCCGGCCGATGTGGTGTCCGTGGTGCACGGGTTCAACTCGGGCCTGGAGCTGATCCGCCACCCGCTCGTCTCCGCCGCCGGGTTCACCGGGTCGATCCGGGGCGGCCGGGCCCTCTTCGACGCGGCCGCCGCCCGGCCCGTGCCCATCCCCTTCCACGGGGAGCTCGGCTCCCTCAACCCCGTCGTGGTCACCCCCGCGGCCGCCGCCGAGCGCGCCGAGGAGATCGGCGCCGGGCTGGCGGGCTCGGTCACGCTCGGCGTCGGCCAGTTCTGCGTCAAGCCGGGCCTGGTGCTGGTGCCCGAGGGCGCGGACGGCGACCGGGTCACCGGCGCGCTGACCAAGGCCCTCGGGGAGACCGAGCCGGGCGTGCTGCTGGACCACCGGATGCGGGAGAACTTCGTCGCGGGCGTCCGCGAGCGGACCGCGCTGGCAGGGGTCACCGCGCCCGTCGCCCCGGGCGCGGGCGGAGAGCACACCGTCGGCGCGGGCTACCTGAGCGTCGCGGCGCGCAGCCTCGTCGGCGTCGACAGCGGCGACAGCGGCGACAGCGGCGACAGCGGCGACAGCGGCAGCGGCTACGAGGTCCTGCTGGAGGAGTGCTTCGGCCCGGTCACCGTGGTCGTCCGGTACGCCGACCAGGGCGAGGCGGCCGCGGTGCTGGACCGGCTCTCCGGCAACCTGAGCGCCACCCTCCAGCTCTCGACGGCAGAGGCCGGGGGCGCTCCGGGGCCTGCCGCGGAGCTGCTCTCGCAGGTCACGGCGCTGGCCGGGCGGGTCGTGGTGAACAACTGGCCCACCGGCGTGGCCGTGGCCCCGGCCCAGCACCACGGCGGCCCCTACCCGGCGGCGACCTCGCACTCCACCTCGGTCGGCGGGACCGCGATCGAGCGCTGGCTGCGCCCGGTGGCCTACCAGTCGGTGCCCGACCCGCTCCTCCCGCCGGAGCTGCGCGAGGCCAACCCGCTGGGGCTGCCGCGCCGCGTCACGGAAGCGGGCCCGGAGCAGCGGCAGGGCTAAATTCCGTTGCCTGCCCCGCCCCGGGCGGGGCAGGCTGCGGTCCATGCCGAAACCGCACGGATTCTCGTACGAACGACTGGGCGACAGCACCGTCGTCATCACGCACCAGGGCCGGACCGCGGGCACCCTGCGGGGCGGCCGGGCCGAAAAGTTCCTGGCCGAGGTGGAATCCGGCGACGCCCAGCTGGTCATGGCCCGCTGGACCGGCGCGTACAAGTTCGGGAACGAGCGCACGGCGAAGAACCACCCCCGCAACCGGCGCTGAAATCTCGCGCGAGTGTAAGGGAACGGCAAAGCGGTGTCGGTCGTTCTGGATGCATGACCGCTATGACCCCTGGTTCCAACCTGCCGCTCAATACCGTCCGCGTGACGGTGGACGTGGCTGCTCCGGTGCGGCTCGACGTGTCCGGTCTCCTCCTCACGGCGGACGGCAAGGTGCGCTCCGACGCCGACTTCATCTTCTACAACCAGCCGTCCGGCCCCGGTATCACCTACCGGTCCGGCGGCGGTGCGGCACCGGACTCGATCACCGTGGACATCGGCGCGCTGCCGCCCGGCATCGAGCGGATCGTGGTCACGGCCAGCCCCGATGCCGCCGGGCAGACCTTCCAGGGCATCGAGCCGACCGCGACCGTACGGGACGCGGCCAGCGGCTCGGTGATCGCGACCTTCACCCCGCCGCAGCTCGGCACCGAGACCGCCCTCGTGGTCGTCGAGGTCTACCAGCGCGGCGGCGCGTGGAAGGTGCGCGCGGTCGGCCAGGGGTACGCGAACGGCCTGGCCGGCATCGCGACCGACTTCGGGGTCTCGGTGGACGAGGAGCCGCCCCCGCCGCCCTTGGCCACGGCCGCGTCCGCGGCCTCGATCCCGGTCCTCCCGCAGATGCCCCTGGCGCCCCCCACCACCGTCGACACCGGCAAGGTCAACCTGGACAAGGGCCGGGTCACCCTCCAGAAGAACCAGACCGTGTCCCTGGTCAAGGGCGGCCGCCCGCTGCTCTCCCAGGTCAAGATGGGCCTCGGCTGGGAGCCCGCGTTCCGCGGACGGGACATCGACCTCGACGCCTCGGTCATCGCGTACGGCCCCCAGCGCAACCACATCGACAGCTGCTACTTCAGCAAGCTGTCCATCCTGGGCGGCGCCATCAAGCACTCCGGCGACAACCTCACCGGCGAGGGCGCGGGCGACGACGAGGTCATCGTGGTGGACCTCGGCCGGCTCCCCGCCGATGCGACGGGCCTGGTCTTCACGGTCAATTCCTTCTCCGGCCAGAAGTTCACCGAGGTGGCCAAGGCCTACTGCCGCCTGATCGACGCCGCGAGCGGCGAGGAGCTGGTGCGCTTCGACCTCACGAGCGCCGAGCCGCAGACCGGCGTGATGATGGCGAAGCTGATCAAGCAGTTCTCCGGCGAATGGGAGATGACGGCCATGGGCGAGTTTGTGAAGTCCCGCACAGTGCGCGGCATGGTCAAGCCGGCCTCGCAGGCACTCTGAGCAGGTGGGCGGGCACATGGAGCCACCGGTCACCGCTCCGGGTGATCGATTCCACCCTTAATCGGGAGGTGGCTGTCAGTGCCCGCCCGTAGCCTGGATCCCATGCACCAGACACTCCAGCCCGCGGGTCCCGCGCGCCCGTCCGCCGCCGAGGCGAACGAGGCGATCCGGCACCTCGTCGAGACTCGGGTGGATGGCGAGTGGCCCTCCGACGCGTATGAATTCCTGCTGGAGGAGTGGGCCGCGGCCAGCCGCGCCGAGGCATGTCCGAACCGATGAGCCGGGGAGTCGGCAGGACGCCGACCCCCACTCGATGAGCCGCTGAGCTCAGAGCCGCCGGGGCCACCACCCGGCGGCTCAGTCATACCGGGCGCCTGCGCATCAGCGCGTACGCCGCCACGGACCCGTGATGGCCAGCATGATGCCCGGGTCCTGAATGCTGGCGAAGAGCGTCCGTCCGTCCGGCGAGAAGCAGACGCCGGCGAACTCCGAGTACTCCGGCTCCTCGGCCGTCCCCGTGTTCATCTCGTTGCGCGCCAGCGGGTACGTGCGCCCCGACTCGGTCGCGCCGAAGAGGTGCTGCAGCCCCGAGCCGTCCTCCGCGATGACCAGGCCGCCGCACGGGGAGACCGTGATGTTGTCCGGACCGTCGTAGCCGCCGTCGGCCGCCGGGTCGGCGTTCACCCCGAGCAGGACCGTCAGCCGGATCGTCCGCCGCTTGGGGTCGTAGAACCACACCTGGCCGTCGTGCGCGGCGCCCGGGCTCTCCTCACGGGCGAACGAGGAGACGAAGTAGGCGCCGCCGTCGGCCCACCACATCCCCTCCAGCTTGCGCCCCCGCGTCACCGCGCCGGTCCCGAACTGCTTGCGCACCGCGACCGTCCGCGCGTCGCGGTCCGCGACCGGCACCCAGTCGACCCCGTACACGGTGCCGATCTTCGTGGCCCGCGAGAGGTCGTCGACGAACACGCCCGAGCTGTCGAAGCACTTGGCCGCGGCGAGCACGCCCGCGTCGTCCGCGAGGGTACGCAGCTTGCCGCGCCCGTGGTGGAAACCGCGCGGCGGTGTCCACCGGTAGAGCAGCCCGTTGGGGCCGGAGGCGTCCTCGGTCAGGTAGGCGTGGCCGTGCCTGGGGTCGATGACCACCGCCTCGTGCGCGTACCGGCCGAAGGCCTTGACCGGCTTCGGGTCGCGGTTGGCGCGGCGGTCGTGCGGGTCCACCTCGAAGACGTAGCCGTGGTCCTTGGTCATGCCGTTCTTGCCGGCCAGGTCCTCGGTCTCCTCGCAGGTCAGCCAGGTCCCCCAGGGGGTGGAACCGCCCGCGCAGTTGGTCGACGTACCGGCGACGCCCACCCATTCGGCGACCTCGCCGCCGCACCGGACCTCGACGACCGTGCAGCCGCCGGCCGCGGCCGGGTCGTAGACGAGGCCCTCGGCGAGCGGTACGGGGCGCGCCCAGCCGGTCCGCGGCCCCTTCAGCTCGTGGTTGTTGACGAGGAGGGTGACCCCGCGGCGGCCCTCGAAGGCGGCCGTCCCGTCGTGGTTGGACGGGGTGGACTCGCCGGAGTCGAGCTTCGTGACGCCGCTGTGCGTGATGACGCGGTAGCTGAATCCGGCGGGGAGCGCGAGGATGCCCGCCGGGTCGGGGACGAGCGGGCCGTAGCCGGGCCCCTTGGGGCGGCCGTGCTCGTCGCGCTGCGTGCTGTCGTCGGCCGCCAGCGCTCCGGGGGCGGTGGCGAGTGCGCCGACCGCCCCGGTGAGCGCGACGCCGGCACCGGCGATGACGGTGCGGGCGGTGAAATCTCTACGGCTGAGCGGCATCGGGTCTCCTGGGGTGGGGAGGTGGTGCGCCTGCGGTGCAGTCGTCGGCGCACACGCTCCCGCCCGCACCTGAACGCCCGCTGAACTACCCAGGAACGGAGGGCGACCCCTTCACCCGATCGGTTATGGCCAACTCCGCTTCAGGAACGTCTCATTACAGCCGTCTCACGCGTGCCGGGAACGCGCCTTGAACGCGGCCTTGCGGGCCTCCTTCGCCATCTTCTTGTCCGGGTGCAGCCGCCCCATCGCCTCCAGGACGTACGCCGTCGCCGGGTGCTCCACGCGCCACGCCTGGTCGAAGAATCCCGTGTGATGGGCGGTGAGCGTCTCCATCAGGACCGGCAGCTCCTCCGTCTCCCCGTCCGCGGCGAGCTGCGCCGCGATCGTGTCGACCGTCAGCCAGAACACCATCTGCCCGTCCGGCGCCGGTACGTCGGCCACCCCGCGCTCCGCCAGCCAGACCCGGGCGAGCCCGCCGAGCTCCGCGTCGTGCAGCACCGCGCGGAGCGCCTGCTCGGCCTCCGCCCCGGCCGGGGCGAGGGCCTGCTGGCAGCGCAGCCGGCGCAGCGGGGCCCCCTCGTCGTCGCCCTTGGCGGCGGCGAGCAGTTCGGCGACCGCGGTGGGCAGCTCGCGGCCGGCCAGCCACTGCTCGATCTCGGCCTGTGCCGCGCTCTCGGGGTAGTGGGAGATCGCGTCGAGCAGTGTGTCGGCGCCCTTGTCGGCCAGTTCGCCGACGGCCGGGGCCTCGACGCCGGCCTCCAGCATGCGGGCGCGGATGCCGTACAGGCCGAGGGGGGTCAGGCGGACCATGCCGTACCGGGACACGTCCTCCTCGTCGTCCTCGTCGGCGTGCCGGCCCGCAGCGGTGGCCGGCTCCTCCTCGCCGGCCTCCGCCAGCAGGTCCTCGTCGACGGGACGGAACTCGACGAGCCCGATCGGCTCCAGCTGCCGGAACTGGTCGTCGAGGCGCATCATCGCGTCCGAGACCTGCTCCAGGACGGCGTCGGTCGGGTCGCCCATGTCGTCGGGCACCACCATCGAGGCGGCGAGCACGGGCAGCGGCACGGGGCCGTCGGCCGATCCGCCCTCGGCGACGGTGAGCAGGTAGAGGTTGGCGAGGACCCCGTCGAGGAAGTCCGCCTCTCGGCCGGGGTTCCAGTCGAGCTGGTCGAAGTCGATCTCGCCGCCCGCGTCGAGCGCGTCCACGAGGTCGTCCAGGGCCGGTACCGCCGCGTCCGCGAGGACCGTGTCCAGGGCCGCGAGCCACAGGTCGAGCACGTCGCCGGGGGCGCCGCCCGTCACCAGTGCGAGGTCCTCGCCCGCGGCTGCGGTGCCGAACTCGCGCGCCTCGTCGGCCGCGTCCAGCGGGTCCTGCGCGTCCGCCCCGGACGCCGCGTTCCCGTCCGCGCCCGCGCCCGCGCCTCCCTTGCCCGCGCCCGTGACTGTGCCTTCGGGGTCGTACTCGTCCTCGTCCGGCTCCGTCACGTCGACCAGGCCGGTGTCCACGGCGACCCGCCAGGCCTGGCTCGCGTACACCGGGGAGTCCTCGTCGGCGGGGTCGAGGCCGAGGACCGCGACGGCCTCGGGGAGCTGGGCCGCGACGAGTTCGCCGCCGACGTCCACGCGGGTGTCGGGTCCGGCCCAGCGGGCGAGGCGTACCGCGCGCGCGAACAGCGGGGCGGCGAGCGCGTCTCGGGCCAGCTCCGCGTCGGAGAGCAGCCGGACCGGCGGCAGCGTGGGGTGCGACTCAGCGGACATGGGGCGGTTCTCCTCGCGGGCGCGGTGGGGCGGTCGTGCGGCCGGACGGCCCTCGGACAGCCCTGCGGCGGGTCGGCCCGACGGTCGTACGGCCGGGCGGCAGGCGGTCGTGACCTTCTTGCGGCGCCCCAGCGTAGACGCAATTCGGGCGGGCCCGACGGGCCATCCCCTTTGGTTCATCCCACAGACAGCTTTCGTATCCCCTGGAGGGGTTGACAACTTTGCAGGCCAGGAACGAAATTGACGCGCGTAGATATACGCCTTCCCCATCCCACACCGGAGTTCCTGCCCATGCGCTCCTCGCATCCCCGTTCCGCCGCCGTCGCGGCCCTCGTCGCCACCGCGCTGGCCACCGGCCTGCTCGCCGGTTCCGCCGACGCCGCCGAGGGTGCCGCGTCGGCCGATCCGATACGCATCCACGACATTCAGGGCACCACCCGGATATCCCCGCTCAACGGCAAGCAGGTCGCCGACGTCGAGGGCATCGTGACGGGCGTACGCACGTACGGCTCGCGCGGCTTCTGGATCCAGGACCCCGACGCGGACGACAACGCCGCCACCAGCGAGGGCGTGTTCGTCTTCACCAGCTCGGTCCCGACCGTCGCCGTGGGCGACGCGGTGAAGGTCTCCGGCCTGGTCGGCGAGTACGTCCCGGGCGGCGTCGCCTCCGGCAACCAGTCGGCCACCCAGATCTCCAAGCCGGTCGTGACCGTCGTCTCCTCGGGCAACGCGCTGCCCGGGGCCACCGCCGTCAACGAGTACACGGTCCCCGCCGAGTACGCCCCCGCCGGCGACCCGGCCGCCGCGGGCAGCATCAACGGCCTGACCCTGGACCCCTCGCGCTACGCCCTGGACTACTACGAGTCCCTCGAGGGCATGAACGTCAAGATCGGCACCTCGCGCGTGGTCGGCGCCACCGACCCGTACTCGGAGCTGTGGGTCACGGTGAAGGGCTGGGAGAACGCCGCCAAGCGCGGTGGCACGGTCTACGGCTCGTACGAGTCCCAGAACACCGGCCGCCTCCAGATCCAGCAGCTCGCGCCGATCGCGCAGCAGCCCTTCCCCGTGGCCAACGTCGGCGACAAGCTGACCGGCACCACCGAAGGCCCGCTGGACTTCAACCAGTTCGGCGGCTACACGCTGGTGGCCCGCACCCTCGGCACCGTCAAGGCGGGCACCCTGGCCCCCGAGAAGACCAAGCCGCAGTCCCCCGGCGAGCTCGCGGTGGCCACGTACAACGTGGAGAACCTCGACCCGACCGACCCGCAGGAGAAGTTCGACAACCTCGCCAAGGCGGTCGTCGAGAACCTGGCCTCCCCCGACATCCTCGCCCTGGAGGAGATCCAGGACGACAACGGCGCCAAGAACGACGGCACCGTCTCGGCCGAGCAGACGCTGACGAAGTTCACCGCGGCGATCGCCGCGGCGGGCGGCCCGGCCTACCAGTGGCGGACCGTCAACCCGGAGGACAAGAAGGACGGCGGCGAGCCCGGCGGCAACATCCGCCAGGTGTTCCTCTTCAACCCGGCGCGGGTCTCCTTCACCGAGCGCGCCCCGGGCGACGCGGTGACGGCGACCGGCGTGGTCAAGGAGAACGGCAAGGCCGCCCTGACCCACTCCCCCGGCCGCATCGACCCGGCGAACCCGGCGTGGGCGGACAGCCGCAAGCCGCTGGCCGGCGAGTTCGTCTTCCGCGGCCGGACGGTCTTCGTGATCGCCAACCACTTCGGCTCCAAGGGCGGCGACGAGGGCCTGGCCTCGCACCACCAGCCGCCGGTGCGCAAGTCGGAGGAGAAGCGCCTGCTCCAGGCGCAGGCCGTGAACGGCTTCGTCAAGGAGATCCTGGCGGCGGACAAGAACGCGAACGTCCTCGTCCTCGGCGACATCAACGACTTCGAGTTCTCGGCGACGACGAACGCGCTGGCCGACGGCGGTGCGCTGTACCCGGCGATCAAGTCGCTGCCGAAGTCGGAGCGGTACTCGTACGTCTTCCAGGGCAACGCGCAGGTGCTGGACCAGATCCTGACGAGCCCGGCGATCAAGTCGTTCACGTACGACAGCGTGCACATCAACGCCGAGTTCGCGAACCAGAACAGCGACCACGACCCGCAGGTGCTGCGCTTCCGCCCGTAGTCACACAGGCGTAGCCACGCGCACGGCCGAGGGCCCGGCCGCCTCCCCGGCGGCCGGGCCCTCGGGCCACGTGGGGACTTTCGGCCCTGGCGTGAGGCTCGCCACATCGCTACCCATTCGGCCGGTTCTGGTGTTGAGTGTCCCCACGCTCGATCTTGCACAGCCCCGGACCGCCCGCACCCTCTGGAGGACCGCGTGTTCCCCTCCATCTCCCTCGCCCAGGAGATCGGCCTCGCCGTCCTGCTCGTGGCTGCTCTCGTCTGGGTCGTCGGCCTCGGCCACATGCTGTGGGACAGCCGTTTCCACCACCCGGAGCCCGGCGCCTTCGACGGCCTCGCGGTCATCCCGGCCCAGCGCACCTCGGCCGCGCACCCGATGGAGTCGGTGGAGCTGACCGAGGCGGAGCAGCAGGCCTTCGCCGGCCTGATCCGCACCATCCCCCTGAGCTGATCCCGCGGGCCGCTGCGCCGGTGCGGGGATCCGGGACCCTCGGTTGCGGGGCCGGTCCCCGGCGCCGATAGTGGGAGGAGCGGCCGCACCTTGATCATCAGCGGCAGGAGCCCCTGGACAAGGGGCCGCGACTCCCACTCTCCCGACTCCCACCTCGTCATCGAGGCAAGAGGAGCGCTCCCATGCGCAAGAAGACTCGTGTACGTCGTCTCCTGGCGGCTTCGTCGGTTTTCGCGGCCGGAGGCCTCATGCTGCTGCCCGCTCCCACGGTGGCGCAGCCGACGACGCCCGGCATCGCAGCGGCACGGATCACGGAAGGCACGTTCCAGATCGTGAACGTCCAGACCGGGAAGTGCGCGACCGTCGCCGGAGGCAGCACCACCGCCAACAACCA